>DQTU01000282.1 GCA_015662615.1 Campylobacterales bacterium
AGTATATCGCTGGATTTCCTAGATATATTGCAAAACTAGACATGGTTGCTGGTACTGATCAAGTACTTCAAGCACTTATGGCTAGCCTTGGTAAAAAGCCTTATAAACTTAAAAGCAGTGACATGTTTGCTATGAGCTCATTCGTAAAATCGTTAGCAAATGATGAAAAAGTTGCAATAGATGTCAATGCAAATGAACATATGAAAGCCGCATTTGCACTTGGAAAAGAAGTTTATGAGACAAAACGAGGCGGTAGAGGACTTGCATGTCTAAGTTGTCATAGTGCTGATATCGTAGGTTCAGTTTTAAGAACACAGCCACTACCAGATCTTGGAAAAGCAGGAGCTGGAGCAACATGGCCAGCATACAGAATGACAAAATCAAGTCTAAGAACACTTCAAAGAAGATTTCAAGGGTGTATGAAAAATGCACTTTTAGCAGTGCTTCCTATCGGTTCAAAAGAGATGGTTGCTTTGGAGGTTTATGTAACAGACTTAGCTAAAAAAGAGGATCAAACTATCGCTATTCCGGGCTTAAAGAGATGAATGTAGATAGAAGAGACTTTATGCAGATCGCTGCTGCTATGGGATTTCTAAGCTTAACAGCTCCTAGCAATCTTTTAGCAGGAGCCGACGCTAAAGAAAAATTAAAAAATCTAAAATTTAAAGATATTATGGATTTTGAGTCAAAGGGTAAAGCGACAATCCTGCATATTTGTGATATGCATGCACATATCAAACCTATGTATTGGAGAGAGCCCTCCACACTTATCTCAGCTCCAAATCTTGTGGGAACTCCTGGATTTATCTGTGGAGATACTTTTGAGAAATTTTATGGCATTGAAAATGGAAGTTTAGATCAGTACTTTGATACACATGTGAACTTTGAGACATTGGCAAAGAAGTTTGGAAAAATGGGCGGAATCGCTCATATGAAAACTATGATAGAGCATGTCAGAAAAGAGAGAGGAGCGGAGAATGTTTTACTTCTTGATTCTGGAGATACATGGCAAGGAACTGCTGTAGCACTTAAGACAAAAGGTGAAGCGATTGTTGATGCTCAAAATTATCTTGGCATTGATGTCATGGTTGGGCATTGGGAATTTACTTATGGTAAAGAGCGTGTTATGGAGCTTATCGAAATGTTCAAGGGTGAGTTTATCTCTCAAAATGTTATCGATAATGATCCTTTTTCAGATGACTTTGAAGAGCCTATATTCCCTCCTTATACGATCAAAGAGATTGGTGGAGCGAAAATCGGAATCATTGGTCAATCATTTCCATTTACTTCTACAGCAAATCCTAAACGATTTACAGAAGGGTGGAGTTTTGGTTTAAGACATGAGAGTCTGCAAGAGTATGTAAATGAGCTAAAAAATGAGAAAAAAGTTGATTCTGTTATCGTCTTAAGTCATGATGGTTTTTCAGTCGATCAAGAGTTGGCAAAGAAGATAAAAGGTGTTGATTTTATCCTTAGTGGACACACCCATGACCCAAGTCCGAAGCCGATTATCGTAAATGATACGGTTATATTGATATCTGGTAGTCATGGTAAGTTTATCAGCCGATTAGATTTGGAAATCAAAGATAAAAAAGTTGTTGATTATAGTTTTAAACTTATCCCAGTAGCTTCAAATTTAGTTCCTGCTGATCCAAAAGGTGAGGCATTGGTCGAGAAATGGTACAAGCCATTTAATAAAGAGTTAAATGAAGTGTTAGGTACTACAAAAGGAACGCTTTACAAAAGAGATACTTTTTACTCAACATTTGATAGACTTATCGGTCAAGCGATTCAAGACAAAGTTAAAAGTGATATCGTCTTTACTCCAGGGTATAGATGGGGAACATCACTGCTTCCAGGTGATGAAATATTGAAAGATAATGTTTATGAGATGACTGCTATCACATATCCCGAGGTTTATACATTTGACCTTAAAGGCTCAGTTATTGCTAAACTTATGGAGGATATAGCGGACAATGTTTTCAACGAAAATCCACTCCTTCAACAAGGTGGTGATATGAGTCGGATTACAGGTGCAACATACAGTATAAAAATATCAGCAAAATCAGGCGAAAGAATATCTGAATTTATGATAGGTGGAAAACCAATTGATGTTAAAAAGACCTATAGAGTCTCATCATGGGGTGGAAATCTTCAGAGTGTTGGAGAAAATTTAGATAAAGAGACACCGGCGGTTTATGAAGTGGTGAGTGATTATATTCGTAAGAAAAAAGTGATAGATATCAGTCCAAAATCAAATGTAAAGATATTGGATTATGATTGTGGTTGCCCTAAAAAAGGTGCAACTTGCTAAAAAAATATAATAAAGAGGAGAAGCGATGAAAAAATTTACAAAGATTGCAATTGTGGCTGCGGCATCATTATTGATGACAACGACGCTATCAGCAGATAAAGAGAAAAGAGATATCAAAGGAAATATGAACCTTAAGTACAATCAACTTCCAGGTGATGTTGACTGTCTATGTGACATGTTCAAAGAGGGTATATTTTATGGAAGACTTAGAACCAACACCTTTTATTGGGATTGGAAAGATGAAGTTGATGGTAAAACAAAAAGTAATAAGAACATGGGTATTGGCGGTAGTCTAATCTACAAATCTGCTAGGTACAATGGAATTAGTGGTACTTTGGGTCTTTACACTACACAAAATCCTGAATTTTTCCGTATGGATGATGATGAAGTAAAGTTTTCAAAAGCAGGTAAAGATACATTTAGTAGATACAATGTTAAAAAGACAGGTCATTATGGCATGACAGTTTTAGGTCAAGCATATTTAGATTATAACTATCAAAAAACTAGTGTTAGAATCGGTCGTCAACTGTATCACTCAGTGTTTACAAAATCAAATGATACAAAAATGGTACCAAATGCTTTTGACGGTATCACAATTTCAAATAAAGATTTACCAAAAACTACGCTTAGAGCTGCATTTTTTACTACGCAAAAACTAAGAGATCATACCAGTGCTCATGATGTTATCACTTTTAAAGATAGTGCTGGAGAGAGTTGGAATAACAATGATGATTCTGCGATACATAAAGGTTTGAGTCATGCTAATTTTACAGCAGCAGGTGAAGATACAAATCATGACTTGATCATTGTAGACGCTAAAAATAAATCTATTAAAAACCTTGTTGCAACGGTAAGTTATTTAGCAGTTCCTGGAGTGGTTCAGGATATTGTTTTAGAAGCACATTATAAAGTACCATTACAAAATGGTTGGGCTGTAAGACCAGGGATTAGATATTTTCATCAAACAGATGATGGTGGTGGAGCAGTAGCAGGGGATACAAACCTTAAAGGTAAAGCACTTACAGGATATGCATCAGGTGTAAATGGTTCTCTTGATAGTAGTCTTTTTGCTGCAAGAATTGATGCACTTATGCCAGATAAAAAAGGTTTTTTTAGATTAGGATATTCTGCAATTGAAGATAAAGCGGATATCGTAGCACCATGGAGAGGGTTTCCAACGGGTGGATTTACAAGAGCGATGGCACAATATAACTGGTATGCAAACACCAAAACCTATATGGCAAGAGCTGCCTACAAGTTTACACCAAAGTTTAATGCAAGTCTTAGATATGCAATTCAAGATTTTGATGATGACAAAAAAAATGTACAAGCAGATAGTACGATTTGGCATTTAGATACGGTGACAAAATTGACAAAAAAACTTCAAATGAAAACAAGAGTTGGTATTGTTTCAGCAGACCCAGGCTCTACTGGAAAATCTGATGTTTCATACAATGAGTATCGTTTAGAGTTTAATTACCTATTTTAGTAAATATAT
>DQTU01000213.1 GCA_015662615.1 Campylobacterales bacterium
AATTAAGACTTTAAATCTAATTAATAGTTTAAGAGATTTGATTAAACCTTGATTGACATAGACTAAAGTTTTATGCTAGAATGTTTATAAATATTAATCGGAGAGAGAATTTGAGTAAAAGTTTATACGAAACACTTGATGTAAATGAAAGTGCATCAGCAGATGAGATAAAAAAAGCCTATAGAAAATTGGCACGAAAGTACCATCCTGATATCAACAAAGCACCAGAGGCTGAAGAGAAGTTCAAAGAGATAAATGCTGCTTATGAGATTTTGAGTGATCAACAGAAGAAACAACAATATGACCAAGTGGGTGATAGCATGTTTGGTGGTCAGAGTTTCCATGACTTTGCTGGTGGGCATCAAGGATCAGGTGATCTTGATGAAATTCTGAGAAGTATGTTTGGTGGCGGTGGTTTTGGTGGTGCATCACAGGGTGGTTTTAACTTTGGCGGAGGAGGATTTGGTGGATTTGCTGAACCAGATCTTGATACGGAAGCGAGGATTACAATCGCTTTTAATACCGCTGCACTTGGTGGAAAACACGCTGTAAATTATAATGGCAATAGTTTTGATATTAAAATTCCAGCAGGAATTAAAAATGGAGAAAAACTTCGTGTCAAAGGAAAAGGACAGAGACATGGTGGGACTGTAGGAGATTTATATCTAAAAGTTGCAGTAAGTTCAAGTCCTGAATATGATAGAGATGGAAATGATTTGACAAAAGAGGTTGATATCAGCCTTAAAACTGCACTTTTTGGCAATAAAGTCAGCGTACGAACTTTGCACAAAGAGATTACCGTTAAAGTTCCGGCAGGTATAAAAAGTGGTCAAAAACTTCGTGTAAAAGAGCAGGGAATAATGGATAGAAAAACTAAGCAAATGGGTAATTTGTATCTCAAGCTTATCGTAAAATTACCAAAAGTTGATGATCTAGATGAGGATTTAGTAGAAATTATGAAAGAAAAACTACCGGAGTGATATGATGCATGGATATGATGAACCAGTATACCTTATAAGTGTTGTAGCAAAAGCTTTAAACATACATCCTCAAACTCTGAGACAATATGAGAGAGAGGGGCTTGTGACACCATCACGAACAGGTGGAAAAATGCGTCTGTATTCTCAAAGAAATATCGATAGGATCAACATGATACTTCGTCTTACTCGAGACCTTGGCGTAAATTTGGCAGGTGTGGATATCATCTTACAATTTAAAGATAAGATCGATGAGTTTGAAAATGAGATGGATGATTTGAAATTTGAGCTTGCAAAATACAAACATCAAGGTGTTGTATCTCCTCAAAAGTCTTTGGTGACAAAGAGAAATGTATACGAAATTATTATTTTTGGAGAGTAAAGTTCACATTTCGCTATAATTGGAATTATGGATTCACATAGTTTCTTTTTAGCACTTCTTTTAGTTTTTGTCTTTGCTAGAATATTTGGCGAGCTATTTGCCTATCTAGGTATGGTTGCAGTTCTTGGCGAAATATTTGCAGGATTGATTCTAGGTCCCAGCGGTTTTGCTTTGATTGACCTCTCTGTAAGCGGCGAGTTGCTCAAAGTTTTAGCAGAGATTGGAATCATGCTACTTCTCTTTGAGATTGGTTTTGAAACGGATATCTCTAAATTACAAAATGTTAGAAAAAAATCCTTTATTTTAGCCATTGGTGGAGCGATCATCCCTTTTACTTTTGGGTTTTTTAGCTCCTATTTATTAGTCCTTCGTCAAGGTAAAAACCTCCGCCTTTAGGCGGACAGATTTATCTCCAATTGCTAGGAGGT
>DQTU01000171.1 GCA_015662615.1 Campylobacterales bacterium
ATCTTGGTTTGTTACTACAATTCCTGTTGGAATGTGTGTTATACGGATAGCACTATCAGTTGTATTTACCGACTGTCCCCCACAACCTGAAGCTCTCATAGTATCTATCTTTAAATCACCCTCATCTATCTCTATCTCAACATCATCAACCTCTGGCATAACGGCAACTGTGATAGCTGAAGTGTGTACACGCCCTTGGGATTCTGTATCTGGAACTCTTTGAACTCGATGTACTCCACCCTCATGTTTGAGTTTGCTATAGGCTCCCTCTCCCTTTATGAGTGCAATCATCTCTTTGTATCCATCAACAGTTCCCTCAGATGAACTCATGATTTCAACTTTCCATCCACTTGCTTCTGCATATCTAACATAAGCTTTGAAAAGATCGCCAACAAAAAGTGCGGCTTCATCGCCACCTGTTCCTGCTCGCATCTCTAGATAAATATTTCTATCATCATTTGGATCACGAGGAAGCATGAGGACTTTTATCTCTTCTTCGATCTCGGTTTTTCTCGGCTCTAGCTCTTTGAGTTCCTCTTTTGCTAATTCTCCAAGCTCTTTATCCTCTAACATCTCTCTATTATCGTCGATGTCATCACATACTCTTAAATACTCTTCTGCTTTTTCTTTGACGGCTTCTATGCCTTTTTGCTCACGAGAAAGTTCGGTCATTTTTGAGATATCACTTATGATGTCAGGTGAACATAGAAGTTCACTTATCTCATTGTAACGGTCTAGAAAAGGTTGTAGTTTTGATTTTAGCACAATTGATGCTTAAAGGTAGATGGACAAAACTGCTTACGCAGCTTTATCACTAAGAGATTTTACTAATTTAGAAAGTCTACTTACTTTTCTAGCTGCTGTATTTTTCTTTAAAATACCTTTACTTACATACTTATGAAAGTTCTGATTTGCATCTTTGAATGCTTCAACTGCTTTTGCACTGTCCCCAGCCTCCACAGCTTCTTTAACTGCTCTAGTGATGTTTTTGATTCTAGTTTTGTAAAATCTGTTTCTCTCTGTTCTTTTTATAGTCTGTCTTGCTCTTTTTGCTGCAGATGCATGGTTTGCCATTATCTTGCCTTTGTGAAAAATTTTGTAGGCGATTATATTGAAAAGATTCTAAAATATTACTTAAATTAAGTATTTTATCAGCAAATTCATATTGGGATTAATAAAAATTTAATATCTGTCGATATATACTATTAAATAAAATTCAGTATATTAAATAAAAAGGTTAAATGATATGGAACTTTTTGGAACAGATGGCGTAAGAGGAATGGCAGGAAGAAAACTAACAGCAGAGGTTGTTTTAAGATTAGCAATGGCTGCGGGTATATATTTTAAAAAAACTGCTGTTACAAATAAAATTTTAGTAGGTAAAGATACTAGAAAAAGTGGCTATATGATTGAAAATGCACTGATTTCTGGTTTAGCAGCTGTTGGCTTTGATGTAAGACAAATAGGTCCTATGCCAACACCTGCTATTGCTTTTTTGACTGAAGATTTAAGATGTGACGCAGGTATTATGATTAGTGCGAGTCATAACTCTTATGAAGATAATGGGATTAAATTCTTTGATAAACGAGGAAACAAGCTTAGTGAAAAAATAGAAGCTGAGATTGAAGCTATCTTTCAAGATGACGAATTGATTGCTGTAAATCAAGCAACTTATATGGATATTGGTCAAACTAGAAGAATAGATGATGTTATTGGAAGATATATCGTACATATTAAAAATTCTCTCCCAAAGTCTATGACACTAAATGGTTTAAGAGTTGTTTTAGATGTTGCGAATGGTGCAGCTTATAAGGTAGCTCCTACCGTATTTAGAGAGTTAGGCGCTGATGTTATTATGATGAATGACAAGCCAGACGGTAGAAACATCAATGAAGGGTGTGGAGCACTTCATCCTGACCAACTTGGAGAAGAGGTAAGACGATTGAGAGCAGATATTGGTTTTGCTTTTGATGGTGATGCAGATAGAATTGTGGTTGTTGATGAAAAAGGTCAAATTGCAGATGGTGATAAACTTTTAGCTGTACTTGCATGTCATCTAAAACAACAAGACCAACTTGCTAACAATGGCGTAGTTGCAACGGTTATGAGCAATCAAGCACTTGAAGATTACTTAATGAAAAAGAAGATTAATTTATATAGATGTAATGTTGGAGATAAATTTGTTTTAGAAGTGATGCAAAAAGAGGGTCTAAACTTTGGCGGTGAGCAGAGTGGTCATGTGATACTTCGTGATTACGCAAAAACAGGTGATGCCTTGGCTGCTGCCCTTCAAGTGGTTGCATTTCTACTCAAAAGCAATAAAAAAGCAAGTGAACTTTTAAATCCATTTGAGTTATATCCTCAACTACTGAGAAATATTAAAATCAAGAAAAAAATACCTCTTGATAAAATTGAAGGTTTTGATGAAATGCTTAAAAGCTTAGAAGCTGAGCATATCAGACCACTTATCAGATACTCAGGAACGGAAAATCTTTTGAGATTGTTACTTGAGGGTAAAGATGGTCCACTTGTCAATAAAAGAATGGATGAACTTTTAGAATTTTTTACCAAGAAGTTAAATGGATAAAACATATAAAACTTTTTTCGGCACTTTTATCGCCGTTTTTATCATCGACCAACTTATCAAAGCAGTTTTTTTAAACGGCTTTGATTGGAATAGCTCATGTATATCCCTAAATCTTACACTTAACAAAGGTGTAGCATTTTCTATGTTTGCCTCGCTAGGACCTTATCTTAAATTTATCCAAATCGCCCTCATTGGTGGTGTTTTTGGTTATATATTTTGGGAAAAGAAAATACTTCAAGAGTATGCCTTGGCACTTGGTTTGATACTCGGTGGAGGCATAAGTAATCTTCTTGATAGATTTTTGCAAGAGGGTGTTGTTGATTATGTCTATTGGCATTGTGGATTTGATTTTGCAATTTTCAATTTTGCTGATGTGATGATTGATTTGGGTGTTGTAATTATTTTGTGGTTAAGTTTTAAGAACAAAGATTAAGTAATTGTATCGGACAAAACCCGATACAATTTTTCTTAACTAAAAAAACCTTCATCTTTTAAAATACCAATACCCTCTTGTATAGAGTTCACTGATACATCAAGTTTTGCTTTCATCTCATCATCAAGCTTAAGCTCAATAATTTTCTCAACTCCATTTGCGCCTAGAACTACTGGAACCCCTAAAGCTACATCTTTATAACCATACTCACCGTCAAGAAGCACAGAAGAAGGCATAACGATACGAGAATCATCAAGGATTGCTTCAACCATAACTGCAATTGAACGTCCAGGAGCATAGTAACCTGAGGTTTTAAGATGACTTACTATCTCTGCTCCACCATCTCTTGTTTTTTGTTTGATATCTTCCATATCAGATTGATCAAGAACTTGATTAAGTGGAATTCCACCAACTGCAGAAATTTCAGGATATGGAATCATATCTTGACCATGATCACCTAAAACTATAGCACGAGTAAGACCAGAACCAAAACCTACCTTTTGCTGTATCTGATAAGCCATTCTAGCACCGTCAAGTGCTCCAGCCATACCTATAATCCTATTCCTATCCCATCCTGTTAATTGATGAATTACATAAGTCATAATATCTAATGGATTTGAGACACACAATATTATAGCATTTGGAGAATTCTTCACGATATTTTCAACAACTTGTGAAACAATTTTTGCATTGATATTTAAAAGATCTGCTCTTGTCATATCACCTTTTCTAGGAACACCAGCTGTGATAACAACGATATCACAATCTTTCATATCTTCTGGTTTTTCAGCCGCAGTAACGATAGTACCACGAGGTGAGTATATCGCTGCTTGTCCTATATCTATCGCTTTTCCTTTAGCAACATCAGGAAAAATATCATAAAGAATAACCTCATGACAAGTACCTAACATCACTAATGAAAATGCAGCAGATGCACCTACTGCACCTGCTCCTACTATTCCTACTTTTCTTCCAACCATATGTACTCCTTTATTTTATGCCTTTTTAGGCTCTATTCCGAAGGTAAAACCAGCTTTGACTTTTTCAATAAGTTCCGGCATGACATCTTGATAAGTCCCCACTATTCCAAAATCTGCATTTTGAAAAATTGTTGCTTTTGCATTGCTGTCGATGGAAACAATCATCTCTGACTCTTTCATTCCTGCGATATGTTGAATCGCACCAGAAATAGCTGCTGAGATATAAACTTTTGGTCGTACAGTTTTTCCTGTTTGTCCTACTTGTCTTGCATACTCTGCATATCCACCATCAACCGCAGGACGACTTGCTGCCCACTCTGCGTTAACACCTTGCTCTTTAAGAGCTTCGACTAATTGCTGTACAAGATTTAATCCATCAATTTCACCAGCAGGTCTTCCGCCAGCTACAATAATATCAGCTTCAAATAGATTTTGCAAACCACCCTCACCTCTAACTGTCTCTAAAATTTCAGCTGCAAAATCATCTTTGATTAGTTTTGGTTTAAAATCTGTAATTTTTCCTTTTTTCTTTGGATCAGGTGTTGGTACTTCAAATGTTCCAGCACGAGCCGTAGAGATTTGAGGACAAACAAAACCTAAAATTGTAGCAAGTTTACTCTCTCCATAAGTTGGTCTTCTGGACTCTAGGATTGGAGCAAAAATTATCTTTTTCTTTCTATCGATATGCTCACCAATTTCAAGTGCAGTACAATCAGCAGTAACACCACCATGTGTTTTAACACCAATTCTAGGAGCCAATTCACGCCCTGCAGTGGAAGCTGCAAAAAGTGCAATTTCAGGCTTTCTCTCGCTGATCACTTGTTCAAAGATAGAGGCAAAAGGAAGCACTAAATACTCATCAAGTCTCTTATCTTCCACAACAATGACCTCATCACTTCCATGTTCTATCAAGCTTTGTGCAAGTTCTTTAACACCTTTTGCTCCGATAAGAAGTGTTGTAACTTGGGTATCGTTTCCAAGTTTTGCTGCCAACTCTCGTGAAGGGGTTAAAAGCTCAAATGATGGTCGAGTGATTTTTCCATTTGCAACTTCTGCCCATGTTAAAATTCCCGTAGAACCATCTCTAAAGTCAGTCACTTCATAATCAGGTCTAGCTCTACCTTTTTTCGCTTTTTTCTCTACCTCTTCAACTACTGCTTTTCCAGATTTGATATTTTTAATCATATCATCCACTAAAGCACTCTCACTTGAGCCTTTACTCATAATGATAGGTGCTCTTTCACTAATGATATTTTGTACTTTTGCAACAATTGTAGGAGAACCGCTAAGTCCTATTTTTTCATCACTCAGTCCTACATCATCGATATTTAAAACCGTAACTTCACTATTTCTAGCTTTTATAGCACCTTTAAGTGTTGGTCGTCTTGGCGGAATACCTGTCGGAGTCAAAGAGAGTGCACATGGCATAGAAAGTTTCATCATCTGATAACCACCCTCAATAATTCTCTTTGCGATGATATTGCCATCTTTGGATTCCGCTGTTTCGATAAATGTCGCTTGTGGAATACCCATATTTTCAGCTACTTGTGAAGGCACATGCGCTGTATCTCCATCACTTGTTTGCCGTCCTGCCACGATAACAAAAGGCTCTTTGGAATCTTTTGTGTATCCTAAGTGACTAAGCATAGTTGCAATTGCTAAACCAGTTGCATACGTATCACTACCACCAAGTCTTCTATCTGAAAGCAAATATGCTTCATCATAACCCATCGCTAACGCAGTTTTTAAAGAGGCATCAAAAGATGGAGGTCCCATTGAACAGACGATAAGTTTTGCATCTGGGTTTTGTGCTTTGAGTTGAAGACCTGCTTCAAGACCAAAAGAGCAGTCGATATTTATGATAGATTTCGCTTTTGTTCTATCCATCAAACCATCATCACCCATACGCATTTCGCTAGGGAGCGGTACCTGTTTCATCAAACTAATAATTGTTAAAGCCATATTAAATCTCCTTTGCTACATATAATCATATTGAGGACCATCACCACCATAAGGGGTAATCCAAAGTATCGCATCATTGGGAGATTTGATATCGCATGTTTTACAATGCACGCAGTTTTCAGCATGAATTCGAAGCTCTTGATGACCCGTTTTGTCTGTGTGAAGCTCATAAACCTCAGCTGGACAAAAATACTGACAAGGTGCTCCATACTCAGCTATGTTCTGTTTCATTTTCACATCATCTACGACAAGATGACAAATTTGCTCTTCATCATGATTTGCTTTTGAGTAAAAAACATCAGTCACTTTGTCGAAAGTAAGTTTTTTATCAAACTCTAGTTTTCCAGCAAAACGCTCTGCAAAACTTTTCTTCTCACTATTTTCACTTAATTTTCGAAGTGTCTCATTATCTAGTTCTGTCTCTATATCTCCAGTCAGACATGCACCTTTTGTGATAAGTTGAACACAAAATCTTAGAGCACCAGAAATCATACCGTTGTTAAATGATTGTCTAAAGTTTCTAACAGGATAAAGCTCTTTATGAAGACGAGAATTTTCAAAATGTTTTTGTACTGAACTTAACTCTGCTTCACTTGTGTCATCTTTTATAAGCGCTTTAGAAGCACTTTTTGCAGCATTAATTCCAGATTGTACCGCTAAATGTACACCTTTTAAACTTGCAGTTGCAAGCATACCAGCACTATCTCCTACTATCATGAATCCATCGCCATAATGTTTGATAATTGAGTTATAACCACCCTCAGGAAGTGTTTTTGCACCAAATTCTAATATGTTTCCACCCTCAAGAATTTTGCTTACGAATGGATGCTGTTTCCAAACTTGAGTAGCCCCATGGATATCAAAAGTCGGGTCTTTATAATCAAGCCCCACAACCAATCCAAGTGCTACACGATTATCACTAAGTCCATAGATAAAACCACCACCAAACTCTTCACCGTCTTGGAGTGGATATCCCGCTGTATGAAAAACCTGTCCCTCTTCGATATTGCCCTCTGGAACTTTCCAAAGCTCTTTTACACCAAGTGAATAAATTTGAGCATTTTTTCCTGTATCAAGATTTTTCTTTTCAATAAGTGTTTTAGTCAAACTTCCTCTAGTACCCTCTGCTAAAATAGTGATTTTAGCCTCTATAGAAGTACCCTCTTCAAAGTTTGCCAATTTCTTACCATGATGGTCTACACCAGTATCTTTGGTTTTTGCACCACATACTTTGCCATCTTCATCATAAAGAAGTTCATCTACTGCAAAACCCGTATAGATCTCAACACCTTTTTTCTCAGCCACACCCGCTAGATATTTACAAACATGCGCTAAAGATGCAATTTGATTGCCCATGTTGTTCATGTATGGTGGATGAAATGGTAAGTCGTAATTGTCGCTAGAAGTTAGAAAAACGGTTGTATCCTTAACCACCTCGCTGTCAAACGGTATATCTTCTGTTCCGATGTATGGAAGAAGTTCTTCAAAAACTTCGGGTTTGATTACCGCACCTGAGAGTATATGACTACCAATTGATTCACCTTTTTCAACTAGTAAAATTCTCCCATTATGCCCTTTGTCGTTTAGCACATTCGCCAGATAGATTGCCGTACTTAAGCCCGCAGGACCTCCGCCGACTATCAGTACATCTGTCGAAACTGTGTTTGTGTCATTCATTCACTGCCTCTCTTTCCTTAAAATATTCGCCCTCTAAGCGGACATGTTATCATAATTATAAGCAGTTTTAGTTGATATGTATCGAATGGTAAGATTAAGGAAACAGTGATATAATTGC
>DQTU01000098.1 GCA_015662615.1 Campylobacterales bacterium
ACTTCATCACCTTTCTTTAAAAGTGCCAAAGAAGCTAGATGCAAAGCAGCCGTACCATTTGAAACTGCCACAGCATATTTTGCCCCACAGTAGTCACAAAGTGATTTTTCAAACTCTTTTGTTTTTGGTCCAGTTGTGATTAGTGGTGCAGATATAGCTTTACTTACTGCCTCTATATCATCACTATTTACAGTCTGTTTTCCGTAAGGGATAGAGTGATTCAATCCAACTTCCTGATAAACTCTTCTCTACTCATCCAAACATCATTGGTGTCTGAGGTATACTCAAAACCATCGCTAGTCAAGCTTCCTATCTCTCCTATAGCATTTGTATCAAATTCAACATTTTGTGCAAACTGTATCGTTGGTTTTATGACATAGTGGTCATCAAACTCCAAAGTACGCAGACTATCCTCTTTGGTTATCATTGCCTCATGAAGTTTTTCACCAGCTCTTATACCTATCACTTTGTACGGTTTATCCTTAGACATCGCCAATGCTAATTCCGTCATCTTCATAGAAGGAATCTTGGGGACAAATATCTCCCCACCTTGCATCCTAGCAAAGTTCTTAATCACAAAATCCACACCCTCTTGAAGTGTTATCAAAAATCGTGTCATTCGTTCATCCGTGATAGGAAGTTCATCATCATGTGTCAAAAGTTTTTGAAAATATGGCACAACTGAACCTTGAGAACCTATCACATTACCATAACGAACCACGGCAAATCTAGTCTCTCTCTTTCCTACCATATTGTTTGCTGCAACAAAAAGTTTATCGGAAGCTAGTTTTGTTGCTCCATAAAGGTTGATAGGATTGGCTGCTTTATCCGTTGAAAGTGCTATTATTTTTTTTACACCATTTTGGATAGCTGAATCTATCACAAATTCTGCACCATGAATATTAGTATTGATACACTCCATAGGATTATACTCTGCTATGTGTACATGCTTCATAGCTGCTGCATGTATTACAAAATCTACATCCATCATCGCTTTATTAAGTCTTTTAAAATCCCTTACATCACCAATAAAATAACGCATACATGGCTCATTAAAAACCTGCTCCATCTCAAAATGCTTTTGTTCATCTCTCGAATATATGATGATTTTATTGGGTTTGTATCTTTCTAAAAGTGTTTTAGTAAACTTCTTTCCAAAGCTCCCTGTACCACCAGTTATGAGAATATTTTTATCATTAAACAATATGTAACCTTTAAACAAATCTAAATAATATATATTATATTTAAAAATCTTAAATTTAAGTTGAAATAGTTTTATTTGATGAGTGCTTTCTCCAACAACTCCAAAAACTCATCCCTCCCAATCTCCCTAGCCCCCATAGACTTCAAATGCTCCGATGGCACTTGACAATCAATAAAATCATATCCTTCACTCTGTAACTTATCAGCTAACTTTACAAGTGCAACTTTAGAAGCATCACTCTTCAAAGAGAACATCGACTCACCGCAAAAGACACCACCCATCAAGATCCCATAAAGTCCGCCGATAAGCTCTCCCTCATGGTAGGTCTCAACGCTCATGGCAAAGCCCATTTCATGTATCTCTATGTATTGTTCAATTACCTCTTCTAATATCCATGTATTTTCATCTTTGAGAAGTCTTATATCTCTGCATTTTTTAATCACTTCTTCAAAATTGGTATCAAATCGTACTTCATATTTTTTTAAATTTCTATTTAGAGATTTTGAGATTTTAAGATCGTCAAAGAAAAGCACAAGGCGTGGGTCTGGGCTCCACCATAAAATTGGGTCATTTTCATTGTACCATGGGAAGATACCTTGTCGGTAAGCTGAAAGTATTCTATTGGGATTTAAATCCCCACCCCAAGCTACAAGCCCCTCTTTGGAGGCTTCTCTTGGGTTGGGAAATATATAAGAGTATCGACTAACTTGAGGGATCAAGCCTTCGCCATCTCTTTGTAATTGATGACTAATTTATTATCTTCTATATCTAATTGCACAACTCCACCATTTTGGAGTTTTCCAAAAAGAACTTCATCAGTCAGAGGTGTTTTAACTTCATCTTGAATCACACGACCCATCACACGAGCCCCAAGAAGTAAATCAAATCCTTTGTTTGCAAAGTAAATTTTGGCTTCCATACTAGCTTCTATTGTGATCTCTTTATCTTTTAATTGATCTTGAAGTTCCACTAAAAGTTTTTCAACGATATTAACCATAACTTCTTCACCAAGTGGTTTGAAATGCACCACAGCATCTAAACGGTTTCTAAACTCAGGTGCGAAGAAATCGCCAATCGCTTCATTTGCTTTATGTGTTTGATCTTTATTAAATCCTACTTTTGGAGCAGCTTTTGTTCCTAAGTTACTGGTCATGATGACGATAACATTTCTAAAGTCAGTTTTTACACCGTCATTGTCCGTAAGAGTCGCATTATCCATTACCTGTAAAAGAATGCTCATGATATCTGGATGTGCTTTTTCTACCTCATCAAGAAGTAAAACTGTGTAAGGATGTTTCCTGATAGCTTCGGTCAACTGTCCACCCTCTTCATATCCAACATATCCTGGAGGTGCACCGATGAGTCTTGAAACATTGTGTTTTTCCATATACTCACTCATATCAAATCGCTCAAAATTCACACCCATGACATCAGCTAACTGTTTAGCCACTTCTGTTTTACCAACACCTGTAGGTCCTGCAAAAAGGAAAGATCCGATAGGTGCATTTGGACGACCCAATCCTGCTCTAGCTCTTTTGATCGCTTTAGAAACTTGAACGATCGCCTCATCTTGACCAAATACTTTTGTTTTAAGATCACTCTCTAAGTTTTTCAGTACCGCAATATCATCTGTAGAAACCTGACGACTTGGGATATTTGCAATTTTTGCAACAATCTCTTCGATATCTTGGACAGTTACTTCGACTCTATTTTTCTCATCTATATGAAATGATGCCCCAACTTCATCGATAAGGTCGATCGCCGAATCTGGTAAAAAACGATCATTGATATGTTTTTTACTCAGTTCTACTGCTGTTCGTATCGTCTTATCGCTATAAGTAACATTGTGATGCTCTTCATATTTACCTTTAAGCCCAATCAATATCTGATAAGTATCATCAATACTTGGCTCTTCAACATCTACTTTGGCAAATCTACGGCTTAGAGCCTTATCTTTATCAAAAAAGTTTCGGTGCTCACTATAAGTTGTTGCACCGATGCATTTGATACCACCACTTGCAAGGGCTGGTTTTAAAAGGTTTGAAAGATCCATCGATCCGCCACTAGTTGAACCCGCTCCTACAATTGTGTGTATCTCATCTATGAAAAGTATAGCATTGTCAATCGTCTCTAGCTCACTCAAAACACCTTTAAGTCTCTTTTCAAAATCACCTCTATATTTAGTTCCTGAAAGAAGACCGCCGATATCAAGTGAAAATAGTGTTGCATTTTTCAAAATCTCCGGAGTCTCATCATTGATGATTTTAAGAGCAAGCCCTTCAATGATAGCCGTCTTACCAACACCTGGCTCTCCGACTAAGAGTGGATTGTTCTTTTTTCTACGGCAAAGTACTTGCATAACACGATTTAGCTCATCACCTCTTCCGATAACAGGGTCAATTTTTCCGCTTCTTGCTACTTCATTAAGATTTACTGTGTAATTTGCAAGATCACCGTCCTCTTTAGGGGCAACAACTTTCTCAACTTTATGCTTCTCTTGGGTTAAAGATTCAGTAATTTCAAGTTTTGAAACGCCTTGTTGTTTTAAAAGATAGACACTATAACTTCGCTCTTCTTCAAAAAGTGCAGCTAGCAAATCGCCAACATTGGCTTGTTTCTTATCCGCACCTTTGATATGTGTAATCATCGAATCAATAACTCTTGCAAGGGCTACGGTCTCAAACGGATCGTGATAGTTATCTTCTGGCAAGGGTTTAAAAACAGAATCAAGATGTGTTTTAATTCTCTCATGTAAAAACTCAGTATCAGCACCCAGTTTTTTCAATAACTCTATAGCTTGTTCATTGGTTAAAAGCGAAAAAAACACATGCTCAATCGTCACATACTCATGTCTGCTGTTCTTCGCAAACTCTAACGCCTCATTCAATACGGAATTTAACTCTTTATTTAGCATATATCTACTCTTCCTCCATAATTGCTTTTAATGGATATTCGTTTTCTTTAGCTCTTTCTTTCACTTGAGAGATCTTTGTCTCAGCAACCTCATACGTATAAACGCCACAGATACCTCTACCCTCTCTATGAACATTTAACATAATGTTGATAGCACTATCTAATGGATGTGAAAATACTTCCATTAAAATCTCAACAACAAAGTCCATGCTGGTAAAATCGTCATTTAACAAAACAACTTTATACCTCTTTAGAAAAGATAGTGATTCTTCGCTCTCTAATTCTAATGATTCATCATTTTTAGGTTCCAAAACTTCCCTTTGTGTAATTAACAGTTACTATTATACATATATTTTTCCAATCAAGAGTAAATTACTCCAATTTTTTACAAAAATATCACTCTAACTTGTAGTTTGGTAATATATTTAGCATGAAAAATATATTTATTACTGCTACGAACACAAATGTTGGAAAGACTTATACAACTCTGAAACTTTTACATACCCTTCATGATAAAGGATATAAAGTCGGAGCATATAAACCAATAGAAACGGGTGTTGATGGTGTACCAGTAGATGCTTCATTACTCTTACAAACATGCCAAGAACTAAATCCAGACTTCAAAGTTATCACAGTAAATGATATATGCCCTATCCAATTATCACTCCCTGCTGCACCTTATGTTGCAAGCTGTGGAAAAACTATCGATTTTGATAAAATAACGGAAAGTTACAAAAAAATTAAAAATTATTGTGACATCCTGATTATAGAGGGTGCTGGAGGACTTTTAGTGCCTGTTTTAAAAGATTTTTATATAATTGATTTTATCAAACTTTTCGATGCCCATGCACTTTTGGTAACACATGATAAATTAGGGTCTATCAATGAGACACTTTTGAGTCTTGAAGCACTAAAAAGTAGAAATATTTCTCATAATTGGTGTATCAATCACTTTGATGATACAGAAGAATTTGAGAAGATAACACTCCCTTTTTATCAAGACTATTTTGCAAAGATTTTCTCTCTACAAAATAATCTTGATGAACTAACGCAGGAGTTAATAACTAATTGTAACCGTAATGGGGATAGTTGAAAGTTTCCTATCGCTATATTTAACAATTTTTCTTCCTTTATAATAAGCAATATTTTTATATCCCATAAATTTTCGCTCAGTTTGTTCGCTATATTTTGTAACACAACGCCTTCTTGTTTCATAACTTGAGGTTGATTGATAGGTTTGCCTATTTGCGTTTGCTACATTTTGCCCCACAAAAGTCCCTAAAATTGCACCACCCACGGTTGCAACATCCTTACCACGACCACCACCAATTTGATGTCCTAGAACACCACCTAAGATACCTCCAACGATTGCAGCACCTGCATCATTTTGTTGATAAGCACCCTTTTGATAGGTAACAGGAACCTGTTCATCGTAACACTCTTGATGTGGAACTCTTGTGATAACATTTTCATACGATGGCGTTGAGTGTGTAACATTCACATACTCTACATAACTCATCTGTTCCGCATTTAATAAGGTTGTAGCCAAAACAAGGCTTGCAATTACTATTTTTTTCATGACTTCTCCTTGAAGTTTTTTATTTTAGACTTGTTGCATGACCCATAAAGTTTGAGATATTTGTCAGAGTGCATTAATTTTTGAAAATCAAAATTGAGTAATAGCCAAAGCTATTACGATGTTTTTAGTTTAAAAAAGTGATGTGCTATGACAAATATATCTTCTTTATGGGTCATGCAACAAGTCTATTATACTCCTATATTTGTGAAGTGTTTGTGAAGCATAAATTTGATATATTTCTTTACATGAAGCATTTAATCAATACTAAAGATTTCGATATTCAAACTATTGAAGATATCTTTAAAAAAGCTAAATTATTTAAAGAACATGGTTGTGATAATTTATTAGATGGCAAGTTAATCATCACAATATTTTTTGAAAATTCTACAAGAACTAGGAGTAGTTTTGAGGTTGCAGCCAAAAGACTTGGTGCCACTGTTGTAAGCCTTGATGTTTCTAAAAGCTCATCAAGCAAAGGCGAAACACTTTTTGATACCGCAGCCAATTTAGATGCACTTGAACCAGATGCAATTGTGATACGACATCAAAATGCAGGTGTTCCAAAAATTTTATCCAACTATATAAACTGTCCTATTATCAATGGTGGAGATGGTGCACATGCACATCCAACGCAAGCCATTTTAGATCTGTTTACCATTAAAGAGCATTTTGGCGGAGAGGTTAAAGGAAAAAAGATTGCTATTGTTGGCGATATAAAAAACTCTCGTGTGGCAAATAGCAATATCGAACTTTTAAGCCGATTTGGACTTGAAATCATCATGGTCGCCCCTCCTCACTTCATGCCAAGAACGAAAAATTACAGAAACACGCACTATATCAAAGAGATTATTGATGAAGTTGATATCATTATGAGCCTTAGAACTCAAACTGAGAGACACTCAAATCAAATTTACGCCTCTTTAAAAGATTATGCACGGGATTTTTGTATCACAAAGGATTTAGTGGGTGATAGAGATATTTTACTTTTACATCCAGGACCAGTGAACAGAAACATTGATATAGATGATACCATGCTGGCAGATTCTAGATGTAAAGTTTTAGAGCAAGTTAAAAATGGATTGTTTACTAGAATGGCGGTTCTTGAATATCTCATAAATGCAGACACTTAAGCAGAAGCTTAACGACTATGGCAAAAAAAAAGAGCCTATCTTTTTTGTTATAGACTTTGAAGCAAAAAATCATTATATTGCTCCCCTTGATGCACTAGACAGCGATATCCATTTCTCATTTGGAAACCCAAAAAATGTCTATTATGATAAGAAAATACCACACACTTATCACCCCATAGAATTAGAAACTTATAAAAAAGCATTTAATAAAGTTCAAGAAGAGATTAAAAAAGGAAATACCTACCTGATTAATTTAACTTTCCCTTCTAAACTTGAAATTGGCTACACATTAAAAGAGATTTACGACTACACCGATGCGAGATTTAAACTCTATTTTAAAGATAAGTTTGTCTGTTTTACGCCTGAAAGATTTGTGGAGATAAAAGACGATTTAATTTATACCTATCCTATGAAAGGAACCATTGAAGCTTCAATTCCTAATGCAGAAGAAAAAATATTAAATGATAAAAAAGAGATGGCAGAACATGTCATGGTTGTTGATTTGCTGAGAAATGATTTAAGCATGGTAAGTAAAAAAGTGAGAGTTGAGAAGTTTCGCTATATTGAAAAAATTAAAGCAGGGGAGAGAGAACTTTTACAGGTAAGCTCCAAGATAAAAGGAGAATTGGATGCCACGTGGCATGAGCGTTTAGGCGATATCTTAACCACTATGCTCCCAGCGGGAAGTATTACAGGAGCTCCTAAAAAAAGTACCACAGAGATAATTAAAGAAGTTGAAGGCTATGAGAGAGGTTTTTTTAGTGGGATTTTTGGAGTTTATGATGGGAGAAGCCTTGATAGTGCAGTCATGATACGATATATAGAAAAAACTCCTGATGGGCTAGTTTATAAAAGTGGCGGTGGAATTACCATAGATAGCAAATGTGAATCAGAATATTTAGAAATGTGCGAAAAAGTTTATGTCCCTTTTTTTTGAAACCCTAAAAATTGAAGGGGGAGAGATTTTAAATCCTGAACAACACAATATTAGACTTAATCGTACAATTAATGCTATATTCAAAACAAAGAC
>DQTU01000085.1 GCA_015662615.1 Campylobacterales bacterium
AACATGATGTTGACCAAAAACTATTAGAGAAAAAACTCCATGAAAATGTTGAAGATCTAGTAAACCGAGTTGGCGTTGATGTTAATTCTGCATCTGCTTCACTTCTTGCATTTGTCGCTGGAGTTGGTGCAAAAACAGCTAACAACATCATTTCTTATCGTGAGGAAAATGGAGCATATAAGAGCAAAAGTAGCCTTCTAAAAGTAAAAGGTTTAGGAGCAAAAGCTTATGAACAGTGTGCAGGTTTTATCCGAATACGAGAGGGAAAGAGTAGCTTTGACAATACAGGAATTCATCCTGAAAGTTATGCTATTGCAAAAAAGCTTGAAAATTATACAGACAGATCTGATATAAAAACTATCGCTAGTGAATTAGGTGTTGGAGTGGAAACACTCAAAGATATCATAAAAGAGTTAGAAAAGCCAGGATTTGACCCTCGAAGTGAACTTCCTTCAATTCCCTTTCGTGATGATGTGACGGATATCAAGATGTTAAAAGAGGGTTCTATCGTTTCAGGAGTGGTTAGAAATATCGCTGATTTTGGAGCATTTGTCGATATCGGTCTGAAAAATGACGGAATGATTCATATCTCAAAAATGAGCCAAAAGCGTATCTCTCATCCTCTAGAAGTTCTTTCTATAAATCAATATTTACCACAGATAGAAGTCATATCGGTAGATCTAGAAAAAGGGAAAGTGGGACTCAGTTTATCATGAGGGAATTTTTTACAGAACTTGAAAAATTATTACAGTTAGAGACACCAAAAGAGAAGATAAGTCAGTTTAAAATATTTTATGAACTTTACCTTCAAAATAACCTCTCATTTGACCATGACCAATCTTCAAAGATATTTACCCTCCCCTCATTTGATAACTATTGCAATACTGTAGATGCTAAAACCATGCCAAAAAGAACCGCACTCTCAACCACCCAAGGCAAAGCTTACATGGTTCATGCCATTGCTCATATCGAATACTCAGCAATTGATTTGGCACTCGACCATGCGTATCGGTATAAAAACATGCCAAAAGCGTTTTATGATGATTGGCTTGAAGTTGCAGATGATGAAGTGCGACACTTTTTAATGCTTGAAGTTTTACTTGTTGAACATGGTTACAAATATGGGGATTTTGGAGTTCACTCATTTTTGTTTGATATCTCTATGAAAAGTCTTGAACTTGTCACTCGCATGGCAACCGTCCCTAGATATCTTGAAGCTTCGGGGCTTGATTCAAATCCAAAGATGATTGAAAAACTTGGAAATATAAATGATGACTTTGCAAGAGATATTATCAAAGCTTTGAAGGTGATTTTAGAAGAAGAAGTTTCTCATGTTAAAAAAGGCGACTATTGGTTCAAGTGGGCATGTGAAAGAGAAAATGTAAATCCTGATGAGTATTTTAACATCGTAGAAAAAGTCTTACCAGGAGCCAAAAAAACCAAACCTTATGTCAATATCAAAGATAGACAAAAGGCAGGGTTTTCCTGTGCTGAAATTTCAGTTTTGACTGATGAAAAGTGTGAGGATGAGAGTGTAAAATAAACTGTGTAAACCCTCCTCTTAAATCCTAATCACTTAGTATGTTTTGACACAATTTCGCTGAAAAATATACTAAGTTGAGGGTAATCTCAAACCAATTTTGAAATCTGGATGGTAATACCCTTGTCTTCTAAAAGTATGATGTATCCCCATAAATCCCAT
>DQTU01000097.1 GCA_015662615.1 Campylobacterales bacterium
ATAATGACTGCTTCATCTAAATCTGTTTTTAGGATTTCATAAGCTCCAAGTCTCAAAATTGCACGCTCAATATGTCCGATACTAGCAATCTTGTACTCTTTGAGGTGGTTATCAAGTTCTGCATCGATAGTTTCAAGATTTTCTATAACTCCATTAAACAGTGAGCGTGCAAACTCTTTTTGTTGATTTCTAATCTTTTTATCTTCAAGGATTTCATCGACAAATTTATCAATGTTTTCATTTCCGATGTCTTTTGCGTAGAGAAGCGTGATAACACTCTCTCTTGATTGGTGTCTTGTTGCCATGACTAGAGGTGCTTATAAAGGCTGATCATTTCGATGAGACCTGTCATTGCTTCAAAGCCTTTATTTCCTACTTTGCTTCCTGCTCTCTCTATCGCTTGTTCTATTGAGTTTGTTGTTAAAACTCCAAAAGTTACAGGCTTGCCGTGTTTCATCGTAGCACTTGCAACGCCTTTTGTAGCTTCTGCTGAGATATAGTCAAAGTGTGGTGTACTTCCTCTGATAACTGCTCCTACACAACAGACAGCGTCATATTTTCCACTTGCCAATGCACGCTCTAATGCAAAAGGGATTTCAAATGCACCTGGGACTAAAATAAGGTCTAAATTTTCCTCATTTCCTCCATGTCTGATAAATGCATCTTTGGCACCCTCTACTAGTCTATCTGTGATGATATGGTTAAATCTTCCATTTATAATTGCAACTTTTTCGTTGCCCTCAAGTGATAAATGTCCTTCTATAATTTTCATATATATTTTCCTAAGTGATTTTTTTTATGTTACCTAAATTTGCCCTAAAATCAGCAAAGCATCTTTGTATATCGGCTCATCGATAAATCCGTATTTGTCATCCATAAAGCCTGAAATATGCTCTTTTACCATCTCTTCAAATCGTCTTTTGATATATTTTGCTTTCTCTATCTCTTCTTCATTTGTCCCAAAAATTTCATTTGCAATTTCTACTTGTTTGGGACCTAAACAACTTTTTGCACCATATCCCATGCTTCTTTCTAATTTACACCATTTTCTAAAATCATTCAAGTTTTCATAATCTTGATAGGTAAATCCTATCGGATAAATCCCTGCAATTTTAGCATCTACCAAAAATCGACTCATGATATATTCAATTGTTGGATTGCCAAACTCTAGTACGCTATGTGGTAGTCCCATAGAGTTTAACATATCCATGATACCAAGTGAACAACATTCTACTTTACTGTCAACATTTAGGTTTGAAAGGTTCTGTAGCGACTCTTTGGTTTCTACTGAGATATGTAATTTTATATCGGAATCAAGAATCTCTAAAACCTTTTGAACATCACTCACTTCTCGTATCTTTGCAACTCTGATAACATCAGGTTTGACTTGGTTTAAAAACGCTATCTCCTCTTTTCCTCCCTCATAGATTGGGTTTACGCGAACGATGATTTTGGAGGTAGAGTTTTTGAGATGTGAGATAAAAACTGCGGACAAAAGAAGTGCTCTTTTTTTCATCTGTGGAGCAACTCCATCTTCTAAATTGATGACAATGACATCCGCATCAAGATGGTCGATTTTGTTCAGATGTTTTAATTTTAGTGGGTTTAACATCATGGCAGAGCGGGGATTAGAAATTTCCGCTTTTATCCTCTCAGGCTTTTGTATAAGCCCCTCAAGCCATGCATCATCCATATCTTCAAAAATTGAAATATCATCGAATACCATTAAATAACCTTTTTTGATATAATTATATCATGAAGGATAAAAATGGATAAAATATTTGAGTGTATTGATGGGTATTTAGTGGATTTAGAGAAAGATATCATGGATATTGTCTCAGACCAAAAGATTCCTTTGACAGAAAAAAACAAGCTCATGGAGCCGATAGCAGATCAGAAAAAAGTACTTATTTATACAAGATCAGCGTTAGAAACGATAAAGAACAAAGAGTACAAAGCTGAATGTGGCATGAGTAAAAACAGATAAAATACAAAGGTAGATAAATGAATAATAGAGCACTTCTTTTAGAGATGTTTACACTTCAACAAAAGCTCAATGATGGGACAAATGGTGAAGATTGGGAAAAAGGGTATACCAATCAAAATCGTATCATAAATTGGAAACGGTGTATATATATGGAAGCGGCGGAGCTCATCGATAGCTTTAACTGGAAACATTGGAAAGATATACATATCGACCCTGATTGGGATAATGTTACGATAGAACTTGTTGATATTTGGCATTTTGTCATGAGTCTTGGTCTTGAACAGTACAAAAACAGAAATTTGGGCGATATTGATACTTTAGTAAATTGTGTTATAGATACAAAGTATTTTGATGAGTTTTGTGGTGATTCTATAGTTCCTGAGGGTAATGATGCTTTAAGTATCGTTAGTACTATCGAGTATTTGATAAAGCATTCTATTGAGAATAAAAACTTTGAGACTATTGTGGATGATTTTCTAATTGTCTCTTTGCAGTGTGGACTTAACCTTCAAACTCTTTACAAGTTTTACCTTGGCAAAAATATCTTAAATAAATTTCGTCAAGATAATGGCTACAAAGAGGGCACTTATAAAAAAATGTGGAATGGTATCGAAGATAATGTCATCATGTCAGAGCTACTCGAGCAAAATTCACTTGGGGCTGATGGGCTATATCTAGAATTAGATAAGGCTTATAAAGTACTCTATGATGATTAAAACGGAACTGTTTAAAAAGAGTATTTCGGATTTTTTATCTGCCAAACTTTTGCTAATTTCGATTGCTCCATTTTTAATTTCGTTTGTACTGTTTTTATATCTCTATCTTGGAGTTGGTGGAGATGCGATTGAGACCTTTAAACAGAGCATTGAAAATGGGGTGGTTCCATTTCTTGACCCCGATGCACATCCGATTCTCACTTATATCTTGACGATTGGTGTTTTCAAGTGGCTCTTTTCACTCTTTTTTTACCTTGTTGGAGCACTTGCTGTTGTTTTATTAAGTGTTGTTGTCGCAGTAGTTGTCGTGGGGTTTTTTACACCGTATATTGTAAAGGTTATTAGAGAAAAACATTATCCAGATTTTGTGATTAAAAATGAAAATTTTACGATTGGTGTGACGATTTGGCATTTTGTTAAAGTGTTTTCAATTTTTATATTACTTTTTTTGGTAGCTTTGCCATTTTTATTTATTCCTGGTATTAATTTTTTTGCTATAAATATCCCTTTTTATTATCTCTTTCATAACTTTTTAGTTTTAGATGTTGGATCTTCTATCAACTCAAAAGAGGAGTTTAAAAAAGTTAGCAAAAAACATAAACTACTTTTTAGAAGTACGACTTTGAGTCTTTATGGTTTCTCTTTGATTCCTTTGGTCTCTATGATATTTCAAGTGCTTTTTGTGATTATTTTGGCACATCAGTTTTTTAGCAAAACCATGGAGCAGAGGGCATGAAGATAAAGTTTTTAATTTTTTCTTTGTTGTTGGTTTGCCACTCTCAGGCATTAGATTTTAAACAAAAACTGATACTTAAAACTGTAAAAAATGTAGCTTCTCATTATCCTGATAATAAAGGCAGGACATTTGAAGATACAGCTATGGCGATTTGTATGACGGAAACTAGTGGCGGTAAGCTTAACTTTGGAGATGCGCAACTTCTAAAAAAGGGTATCAAAAAAGCATCTTACGGCATCATGCAAGTGCGACTGGGTACGGCTAGGTTTGTGGCTAAAGCGTTTAAACTTCGAAATGTTCAGAAAATGAGTGACTTACAACTTATCAAAAAAATGATGCATAATAATCTTTTTAATGCCAAAATTGGGGTTTTGTATATCGTTTGGTGTTCAAACCACTCTAAGAGTTATTTTGAGACGGTTAGCAGATATAATGGAGGGCGAGTAAATCACCCCTATTATAATAAAGTTCAGAAAAATTTAAAACTTCTTAAAAAATATAATCTTTAAACTATTGAACAAAAGTTCCTTGCACTTCAAGAAGAAGCATATTTTGACACATTGTAATGTATTCAGAAATAGCGGTATTAACATCTGGTGCTGGATAGATATTTAATACTATTTGATTTCCAAAAACTTTATAAACCATGGCTTTGACATCAACAGAAAATGAACTGTTATTTACACTTTCAAGATGAAATTTAAGTTGGAATGATTTTGTATGAAGCCCTTTGGCTTGTAACTCTTCGATTTTAGCAAGTTGAGTGGTAAGAAGGATTGAGTTTTTAGAGATATCTGCTACTAGCCCTTCCATGTGGAATTCTTCTTCACAATCTAAAATAGCTTGTATTGGACGGTGTGGTGTAACTCTAATGTTTTTTCTATGCACAGGAGAATTATCTAAAAACTTCAAATTATCTATTTCTATTACGCCACTGTTAAAATTGATATTGGTGATATCACCTCTCATGATATCTGGAATCATAGTATGCTCGACATAAACAAATTCTTGTTTTTTCAAAAATGGAAGATACTCTGCATTTGCATTGGCTTTTAGTGTACCTTTATCATAATCTTCTACGCTAACTTTACTAAGCAGTGGAGTTTCTTTGTAAAAGCCATAAAGATTTAGATGGGGTTCTTGGGTAAATATAGAACGAATATTATCAAAGTTATTGTTGGAGCTGTACTCAAAAAATTTGGTTCCATAGTAGACATCAGTATCTTTTGAGATTTTAGACTTCATAAAAAAGGTATGCACTCTCTCAATAAGAGCGTTTTTATCATCACTTTTATCATATGCTGTAAGTCCTATATTGTTGATTTTTATGCCAAATTTAATTTTTATGCTCATCAGCATATTTTTAACGGTCATGACAACATTGTGAATTTTACTCTCATGGATAAAGATAAGAAAGTTATTGCTACCTTCATTGATAATGGGTGCGTAACCTAAAAACTCATACATAAAACTGATGATTTCTTTAAATTCATTTGCTTTGTTGGGGTCAAATTTTAAATCAAATTTTACAACACACAAGTGAGAGTTATAATTGTTGGCTCTCTCTATCTGCGATTCGATAAAAGCGTGGTTGATATAATTTGTGATTAAAAGACTGTTGTTGGTCATAGTTATTCCTTATGCTATAATTTCGACAATTAATAAAAAAAGTTTAGGGGAAATAGGCATGAAAGAGAAATTTTTTGAAGATTTAGAACAAGTTTATCAGATAATCAAGACAAATCATAAAGAGATTAGCACTTATTACGATATTTTGAGTAGTGATGAAGAGCCTGAAAAAGTAGAGTTTATTAATACTTTTTTAGAAAAAATTGGACTCGAAATTGATAGTGAAAACCAAATGGCTGCGATATCAAGATTGGTAGGTTTAAGAGATGATTCACTCTCACAATCCCTAAAAAAAGCTGGTTTTAATGAAGATGAAATCATAGAGAGAAAAGAGGAAGCCTATCTTTGGGTAGCAGAATTTCATCTAAAAGTTCATCAAAACTTAGTAGAGACAATTGAAAATGAAAAACTTTTAACACCATTTTATCGTGCTGTTTTCAAAGGAGTTCACGAAGTAGGGCTTACTTTTAGCTCATGGCAATCAAGTTGGACGGCACATATCATTAATGGTATAAACAGAGACCTTTATCGACTGTTTGAGGGCGATGAAGAGAAAATATTTGAGATGTTAAATACCAATGAACTTCATGATAGTGGGCACGATGGAGGAAAAGGTGACCGCTCTTATTCTGTACTTGTCAAACAAGAAGACGGTTCGTTTAAATCACTTTCTTATAGTGAAGCATTTGCAAACGAGGTGACTGAATCACTTTTAGCATTAGCAAATTTTAAAAACACTCTACTTGAGCTTGAAGATAAAGTGTTTGACCAAAAAGAAGTCCATACAAATTATTTACAATCAATTATTGAGGCTTTGGCTGAAAGAGATACAAATAAGTTAATTCCAAAATGGGCTGATGTAGATAGAAAATGGATGAAGGTTACAGCGCCTCTACAGATAGGACATCCATTAGAATACTACGAAGACCACTATAAAAAGGCAGTTGCACTAGAGTGGGATTTGAGAATTGTCAATCCGTCAAGTCATGCTGGAGATGTAAAAGATGATATTAAATCGATGTATAATGAAATCTTTTCACATGTTGAAAACCATGTGAATAAAAGTAGAATAATTTACGAAAATTCACTTAAGAATGTAGATAGAGTGCAACTTTATCTTGGTCGTCCTGCCCTTTACTATGGAGCTGAATTTTGTGGACTTTTCTCTGCACAAGTGGTTCCAAATGATGAGTTGATTACAAAAGAAGAGGGTAAAAAGATTTTTGCTTTTGCGGATAATGTTTTAGACTCTACTCGCGCAAAACCGTTTATGAAAATTCAAAAAGAGATATTTGATGAAGATTTCTTAAATAAAAATAGAGAAGTCATCTTTAAAAAACCAGATATTTGGCATGAGGTATATAATATCACAACAATTGGTCACGAATATGGGCATATATTATGGCTGGATGATGACACAGAAACCATCATGAATGAGGCTGGAAACTTTAAAAATATCGAAGAGTTCAAAGCCACAACTGGCGGGCTTGTAGCATTTTTCTTAAATGAGAAAGAGGAGTTAAAATACCACATTTTAAGTGATGTTGTTAAAAGAGCTATCGGACTAATTGCTTGGAAAGAGACGGGAGAAGTTGAGCCCTATTATTGTGAGGGGCTGATACATCTTAGTGGACTTTTTGAGAGTGGAGTTTTAAAGTTTGGTAAAAAACTAGAGATTGACATGAGTGACGAAGCCTATGAGAGGATAAAAGAGTGGTATATAAAAACCTATAAAGAGTTAGCGATTCACTATTTAAGCAAACAAAGTGCATCAGAGTTTCTTTTTAAGTATGCCAAAAAAGAGGGTAAATGGTTTATGCCAATAGATGATAGAGTAAAGTATTTTGTAAATTATTATTGGAATTTGCATCAAGATATGGGGCAGATAATTGATACAGAGAGTTTAAAAGAGGAGTGGATTTAAATGTCAATTGTTGTTGTTGTAAAAAAAGCCCAAGAGATAGTTATTTCTGCTGATACATTGACAACCCATGGTGGGTATATTGGTATGAATTCTACACACAAGTCAAATAGTGAAAAAATGGTACAGTACAAAGATAGTTGGATTGGTTCGGTTGGTGCCTCCATGGCAAAACAGATGTTTCTTCAAGCCTTAAAAGGCAATTCCAAAGAGTTATCACTACATGGTGTTGATAATATATATAGAACTATGCTTAAAGTGCATAAGATATTAAAAAGAGAGCATTATCTATTTCCACATAAAAAAGAACAACGAGTTGAGTCCTCACAAATGACACTTTTGATTGCAAATAGTAGTGGAATCTTTGGCGTCAGTGATGATAGGTATGTTGCCGATTATTCTAAATTTTGTGACAATTGGTGCGATAAACTCTCCTCTTGGATAGAAATAGTTAAAAATAAAATAAATAGGGGTAAATGATATGGAAGCTAAAATCTTTTTCGGTGATATCGAAATAACAAAAACAAAAGTAGATGAGATAAAAAATCCTTACTCAGGAAAGGTGGTAGCAACATTTCCAGTTTGTGATGCTAGTGATGCAACAGAAGCTTTAAAAATTGCGGAGGACTCTTTTAAGAAAAATAGACAAATTGCACTTTCACAGCGAATATCATGGCTTGAAGATGTTATCGATAAGTTAAGAGAAAACAGAGAAGATATAGCACGAACGATTACCGATGAAGTTGGAAAGCCTATAAAATTTGCACGAATTGAAGTTGATAGATGTGTTGAGACTTTGAGACTTAGTATTTCAGCAGCCATAGAGCAAAATGGAGAGACTTTTAACTCAGATGCCATGCCCAGTGGTCGAAAGACGATTAGTTACACTATGCGAGTTCCTATCGGGGTTGCATCTCTTATCACACCGTTTAATTTTCCACTAAATCTCATCGCTCATAAACTAGGTCCAGCACTAATAGCTGGAAACAGTGTTGTTTTAAAACCAACTCCAGAAGCACCATTGACTGCCTATAAATTTGCCAAACTTTTTATAGAGAGTGAGCATCGAAGTCCAAATGCTTTGAGTTTAGTTTATGGAGATGCAGAGGTTGGCTCTACTATGGTAAAAAGTCCGATTCCAAGGGCTGTAAGCTTTACGGGGTCTGTGCCAGTTGGAAAGATTATCATGGGGCAAGCGGGGATTAAAAAAGTATCTTTAGAGCTTGGTGGAAATGCCGCAACATTTATAGATAAAACGGCAGCACTTGAAAGTGCTGCGAATAAGTGTGTTTTAGGTGCATTTGTTAACTCTGGACAAGTTTGTATCTCACTTCAACGGATTTATGTACACGAAGATGTGGCAGATGAATTTGCAGAGATGTTAGCTTATAAAGCAAAAGAGTTAATTGTTGGCGACCCTTATAATGATGATACTTTTATGGGACCACTTATCAGCGAAGAGTCCGCCCAAAGAGCTGAGAACTGGGTGCAGAGTGCTATTAATGAGGGTGCAGTTGCCCTAAGTGGTGGAAAAAGAGAGGGTAGAATGTTCCCTCCAACAGTTATGAATGAAGTAATAGATGATATGAATATCGTATGTGAGGAAGTATTTGCACCGATTGTTAGTATCATAAAAGTCAAAGATTTTGATGAAGCGATTGGAAAGATAAATAACTCTCCATATGGACTGCAATACTCAATCTTTACCAATGATTTAAGCCTTACTAAAAGAGCCATTGAAGAGTTTGATTGTGGTGGTGTGGTGGTTAATGATATTCCAACTATTCGTTTTGATATACAGCCGTATGGTGGAAGTAAACTGAGTGGTATTGGAAAAGAGGGACCAAAATATGCGTTGGAAGAATTTACGGAGATAAAATCTGTAGTGATTTGTTAGTCATAGTTGACCAACTAGACCAACTGTGATATAATAGACTAAAATAAAAAGGAGTCTAGATGGTCGTTAATATCTCAGATGCAAAAACAAATCTTTCAAAGTTGATTGATATGGTTTATCATGGAGAAAAAGTTGTTATCGCAAAAAATAACCTTCCTATCGCTGACTTAGTCATCCATAAACCTACAGGAAAGAGAAAGTTAGGGCTTCTTAAAGGTAAGATGATGGTTCCTGATGACATATTTGAAGAGAGTAAAGAGATAAATGAGATGTTCTACGGTAAAGATAGTTGAAAATCATCATAGATACTCATATATTTTTGTGGGCTATTTTGGAGCCTAAAAAACTTTCAAAAAAGAGAAAACAGATGTTAAAGACTCTTTCAAATACTATATATGTGAGTTCTGTAACGATAACTGAGTTGATGATAAAATCCTCCATAGGAAAATTACAGATTGATTTTGACCCAATTGCTATAGCGAAAGAGAGTGGATTTGAGATGCTTGATTTTTCGGGAGAGGATGCTTTGGCACTTAAAGAGATGCCTTTTCATCACAAAGACCCATTTGATAGGATGTTGATTTCACAAGCAATGAATCGAAAGTTTTATTTGATGAGTGATGATGGTAAGTTTGACGCTTATGACTGTAAATTGATATAAACTACGATAACAATATTTTTAACATACCTTCATAGTTATTTAAAAACCGTTTAGAGATTTTAAAAGTATCAGTCTCTTCATAAGAAACTTCTTTCAGCCCTTTTTCTTGTATCTCATAAATCGTAGCATTGGGATATGAGAGAAGGATAGGTGAGTGCGTAGCGATAATAAATTGTGAACCTTTTTTGATGAGGTCATGGATGAGAGTGAGCATTGCCATCTGTCTGTGTGGAGAGAGTGCTGCTTCGGGTTCATCAAGGATATAAAGTCCGTTGGAGCCAAATCTATGTTGCAAAAGAGAAAAAAATGCTTCCCCATGGGATTGTTCGTGTAGGGACTTTCCGCCGTAAGAATTTATGATTTTATTGCCAGGACCTTCACCATCTAGGTTTTCTATCTCTGTTGCCACATTAAAAAAACTCTCAGCTCTTAAGAAAAATCCCGTTTGTGGTTTTTTATAACTCTTTGCAACTCTTAGATATTCGTGTAGTTTTGAGTGAGAAGGACGGGTAGAAAATGTAAAATTAACCGTCCCACCTTCTGGATTGAACCCTTGTGTGATAGCCAATGCTTCTAAAAGTGTAGATTTTCCACTACCATTTTCTCCCACGATATAAGTCACATGAGGATGAAAAATCGTTCTTTCTAAGTTTTTTACAGCAGGCAATGAAAAAGGATATTCTTTAAAACTTTCAATTTTTTCCTCTTTTAGAGCGATTGAAAGAAGAAAGTTTTCTTTAGCATCTAGCGAACTACTTGTTTGATTAGTTAGCCCATCTTTTGCAAGAACTGAAATAGCCTCATGTAAATCAGGATGTTTTTGTGCAAACCATTCCTGCTCCAAAATCCACTCTGCATAACCTAAATCATGTGAGAGAACTTCAATGGGTTTGTCTTTGTATTTTCCAAATGGGATTTTCAAATTAGGTCTTTGAAATCATTGTTCCATTAACAAACTTATGGACTATTGAGCTTAAAAGTGTCTGATAGGGAATTCCCTCTATTAAAGCCTTCGTTTTTAACTTTTCCAAATCACTTTCAAGTAGTCTAAAGTTGACCTGTTTTTTCTTTTGGACATTTTCGCTGACAATATTTGTTATAAGCTCCATCTCTTCTTTAAGATTTGGAATACTTTGTGGATTGCTATTTTCTATATAATCCACTATTTCTAGCTCTTCTTCTGTATATTGAGTTGTTTTCATTTAGAATCCTTATTGTAGACTTTATTATATTTTCTGCTTGGAATGATACTTTTTAAAAAAAGTTTTTTGTTATCTCTTGCAAATGGAACATAATAAACATAGTTATTTAGCTTTACGATTAAGATTTTTTGGTTTGGGTACTTATCTTGATTAAAATGAGGGAGGATATCTAGGATTTGTTTATCCAAAATAACCCTTTCTATATCTTCAAAACAGATATCTCTTTCTTTTTTTAAAGTCTCATTTTTTTCATTGTCCCATTCAACTTTTACCATATCAATACCTTAAATATTATTGTAGCTATAGTATATACAAAAGCTATATAAAAGTCAAATATGTTAAAATAAACAAAAACTAGAGGGAAAACAATGTTAGAAATAAACACAAAAGCACCAGAGTTTTGCTTACCAAACCAAGATGAAACAGAGATATGTCTAAGAGACTTGAGTGGAAAGTGGATAGTTTTATACTTTTATCCAAAAGATAATACTCCAGGATGTACGACTGAGGCTTGTGATTTTACAGCTGCACTTCCAAATTTTGAAGAGTTAGATGCGGTTATTTTGGGAGTAAGTCCAGACAGCCCGAAAAAGCATACCAATTTTATAGAGAAAAAAGATTTAAAAATTACACTTTTAGCAGATGAAGAGAAAGAGTTGTGTAACTCTTATGATGTTTGGAAACTCAAAAAGTTTATGGGTAGAGAGTATATGGGAGTTGTGAGAACGACTTATATTATTTCACCTGATGGTGATATTGTTGCAGCATGGGATAAAGTGAGAGTAAAAGGACATGTAGATGCAGTTAAAGTAAAATTAGAAGAGCTTACTTCTTAAAAATTTCCTTTATGCTTTGATATATCTTCTTGATTTTCTCCTTGATATTTCCACGACCTTGGAGAAAATTGGCTTTGATATAACTCTTTATAGTTTTTGCTCTGTTTTTAATATCTTGATAAATTTCACTTGCCTTAATCTTATCGATAACCCTCATGACAAAGTCATAACTAGCTTTAAACCAACCAAATGTCATCAGCTTATCTTTTGATATTCTAAATAACCAAAAGGTAAAAGCTCCAACTGGAATTTTTCCAAGATAGAGAAGCACTCCGCTAACAGCTTGACCTTTTGCCACAAGTGCTACAGCGACAAATCCTAAAAGCTCTACTTGGATAAAGAGAATTAGAAAAATTATCAAAAGTATTGTTCGATGAAGTTTGTGTATCAAAACCTCTACATGTTGCAGTATCTTTAACGAGTGTAAAAACTCATAAATCGGTTTGGCGATTGTCTCCCAAACAAGCTCTTCAAAGATGATATAGACAAATACCAAAAAGGTAAGTGCGACATGTCCAAGTTTTCTAAGAAAAGTTTGTAGCATTTAGAGAGCTTTTAGATTTATGACTTCTACGATATCTCCAGCACTCAAATCAGTAGAATCTTTAGCTACTTTAAGTAATCCTACATCACCTAACATGTTTGTCAGTATCGCACTTGAACCACCTTTTTTCCCTTCAAAATCAACTTGGTATTCGCCATCAGTGTACTTTAGATTTACTGCTGCAAATTCTGTTTTGTAAGATTTTTTCTTGTAGTTCTGCATCAGTTTTGCTTTTACAATTGGAAGCGTTGCATCTCGCCCTTGCATCTGGAAAATAAGAGGAATTACATAAAGTATAAAAGTTACTGTTGAGCTATAGGGAAAACCTGGTAACGCAAAGATATATTTTTTCCCAATTTTAACGATTTTTATATGCTGCCCGGGTTTTATCATAACTCCTGCTGCAATATACTCTGGCTCAAATCCAGCTATGATATCTTTCACAAAATCATAATCTCCAACACTTACCCCACCTGTCGTAACGACGATATCATTATCTTCAAGCATCTCAGTGATAGTGGTTTGGATAATATCCCTCTCATCTTTTTGAAGAGGAGCTCGAACGGTTTTTGCCCCTGCTTTATATGAGAGTGCTTCAAGTGTGAATTGGTTTGAGCTTCTTATTTGCGATGGGTTTGTCTGTTTTTCTCCAACATCGAGTATCTCACTTCCTGTTGCGATGATTGCCACGCGTGGTTGTTTAAAAACTTCAACTTGAGAGATATTGAGACTTGCCAACACACCTATTTCAGCAAAATCTATCTGCGAACCTTTTTTGATAAGCACTTCGCCTTCAGTATAGTTTTCTCCAACTGGACGAACACTAAAACCTTGTGGAACTTCCTCTTTTATGACTATCTCATTGCCCTCTACTTCTACATTTTCGATAGGGATAAGTGTATCTGTTCCTGCGCTCATGAGTGAGCCTGTAAAAGTTTTTACACACTGCCCACCCACAATCTCTTCTTCGTTAAAAGTTCCAGCTGGAACTGCTCCAGTTATCGCTATACGCCCTAATGCTTGGTCATCATGTTTTATGGCATAACCGTCCATTGCGGAAGTAGGGAACTCTGGAGAGTTATGGTCTGCAATGATGTCTGATGCAAGGATGCGACCTTGTGCATCACTTAAAAACAGTTTCTCAGTAAGTGTTGGCTCTGTAAAACTTTTTTGTAAATTTTTTATTGATTCTTCATATGTTATAAATGTCATCTATTTCCCCAATAATCCACTATTTGAAAGTGGCGTACTTCTATCTTCTGCATAAACTCTTTTGCCCTCTATGATGTCATATTTCCAAATTGGAGCACTTGCTTTGAAGTCTTCAACAAATTCGTCAATCATCTCTAATGCAACTCTTCTTTTTGGAGATAAAACAGCAGAGATATAAGAGCTTTGGTGGTTTAAAACATCTCCTTTTGAGTGTGCCATCAATAGATATGCACCTTTGGCTTTTGCTTTTTCTTGCCATGCCTCAAACCATGAGTTTAAAATAGGCTCATAAATATCAAAACTAAGCCCGTCAATTTCATTCTCATCACGAACAATCCCTACAAAGTTTATAAATGCACCGTAATTTTTCTCTCTGTATATCCCATACCATCTATTTAGTATCTCTTCAACAGGCAATCCACCCTCATGTAGCTCTAACATTTAACCTCCACAAACAGGCGGTAAAAGTGAAATTTTATCTCGTGAGAGAAGAGGGATGTTTAAGTGCGAGACTAGGGTGTCATTAACTGCAATTGCACTATTTTCTAACCACTTTTCTAACTCTTTATCATTTTCAAAAACCTCTTTTAGTTCTGAAAGATTTGTGATGTCTACTTCAATCGGTTCTCTGTTGATTGGACCTAAAAATTCTACTATTGCCATGGTTTACCTTCTATATTTTTGGTTATTATATCAAATTAATTTTTCAATTGCTTCTTTTGCACCCATGTAGAGTGATATCTCTCCATCGGGTACTTGGGTATCTCTTGGATTAACACGAATTAGTGCACCATCATATCTTGAAGCGATATTTTCTCCAAAAAAACGAATGGTAGGAACTGCCAATCCTGCACCAAACTCTAAAATCACAAGTTTATAATCGTTCTCTTTTACACTATCAAGCCAATTTTGTAAACGATGACTCTGTATATCTGTGCGCTCACTTATCCAGTTCCAATCTCCAAACATAAGGATATTTGGTCTGGCAATTGCTCCACAGTTTATGCAAGTGGGAAGGGCACTTTCAGCTCTAAAAGTTTCTGGGTCAATTTCGACATAAGTACCATCATCTTTCCAGATATGATTTGTGCAATTCTCAGTACATTGAAAATGGTTTATGCTGCCATGAACTTCAGTTATACTATTGTCATCATATCCAGCTTTTTGAAATTGTCCGTCAACATTTGAGGTAAAAACGAAATATTTACCTTTTTTATTTTGTGACAATTCCAAGAGTTTTTTAAACCCTTCGTGCGGTATGGTTTCTCGATAGAGATTTAAGCGATGCCCATAAAATGCCCAAGCAAGTTCAGGCTCATCTTCAAACCATTTAGGATTGGCCATCTCTTCAAATCGTAAACCTAAATCTTTGATAACAGGATAAGCGTTCCAAAAACCCTCAACCCCTCGAAAATCAGGTAATCCACTATCCACACCCATGCCAGCACCCGCTGTTATGAGAATCGCATCTGCATCGTTAAGTAGTTGTTTTGCTTTTTCAATCATAAGGGTATTGTATGGTATAATTATTTAAAAGATATAGGGGTGTTTGAGTGTTATTTGGCAAGATTGATTATATAAACCTCGCTCCTTTTCATGTATTTTTAAAACAAAATCTTAAAAGTGCTCAACTAAAACAATCCATCGAATACAAGAAAAGTTACCCATCTGATTTAAACCGTAAATTTAAAAGACGACACATTGATGCTGCTTTTATCTCAAGTATCGAAAGTAGACGAGGTAATTTTCGTTGTTTAAGCGCTGGAATTGTAGCAAAAAAAGAGATACAAAGTGTTCTTGTTAAAAAGGGTGGGTATAAGGAAGATTCGCATTCTGCAACTTCTAATGCTTTGGCAAAGGTACTAGGAATAGATGGAGAAGTTATTATAGGGGATAAGGCTTTGAAGCTTTACTGTGAAGACCATGAACTTTATATTGATTTGGCAAAAGAGTGGTATAAAAAAACTAAAACACCATTTGTATTTGCACGATTTTGTATGGTTCGAAATTGTAAGTTTTACAGATCTTTAATTCAAAAATTTTTAAAAACCAATGTAAAAGTACCTCAATATGTTCTGCATGGTTATACGAAAAGATCAGGGGTTAAGTGTAAAGATATCAAAGCGTATCTAAAATTAGTTAGTTATACTATCGATACAAAATCAGCAAAAAGTTTAAAACTTTTTTTAAAGGAGAGCCGATGATGCCAGAAGAGATTGCTAAGTTTGAGAGCGTAAGAGTTCAAGCGAGAGCCTATTTATGTCTACTTTTAAACAAAAGTATCCCAAACTATCTTCCAAATCCTGATATAAAGGTAATAATTGATGGTTTAAAACTTTTGAAAAAAGAGAGAATTAAGGTAGAAGCACTTTATGTACTTGATGCAAAAGGTGAGCAAGTTTCACAAAATATATCAGATGACCCTAGAGTTCGTGAAGCAAGACCTGGAAATCATAGTGCTAGAGCATATTATCATAGAGCTGTAAGAGAGAAAAAATGTGTTATTACAAGCCCCTACCCGTCAACTTTGACAAATGATCTTTCCGTTACAGCATCTTATCCAGTTTATGATAATCAAAAAAAGTTACATTATGTAGTCTGTATGGATATCTCACTTCGTGATCTTTTAAAGTTTGCACAGCCTACTGGGCTGGAAACTGTCTTCAATGTTGTAGGTAAAGTAAGTTATTCTGCATTTTCTGTAGGATTATTGATGGTTGCATTTATGCTTTTTTATAATGGGATGGCAGGTCTTTTGGCACATGGTATAGATATTGAAAAAATTGATATAAAAGAGATGTTTGAGTCTACAATTTTACTTACACTGGCACTTGCTATCTTTGATCTTGTTAAAACAATTTTTGAAGAAGAAGTTTTAGGTCGTCATGATGATCAATCCCGAGATATACACCGTACCATGATTCGATTTTTAGGCTCTATCATCATTGCTCTTTCAATTGAAGCGTTGATGCTTGTGTTTAAATTTGCGATGATTGATCCTGAAAAAATTATCAATGCGGTTTATATCCTTGGTGGTGTTGCATTGCTTCTATTTAGTTTGTCGTTTTACCTTAAAGCTACAGAAAATAGGAATGATAAGTGCTAGAACATTTTTTTACTTGTCCTTATTGTTGGGAGCAAATATCTATGCTTTTAGATTCTGATATGAGTGGTGAAATTTATGTTGAGGATTGTCAAGTCTGTTGTAATCCGATACAGATAAAGTTTAAAATAGTAGAAGATAAGCTTGTGAGTTTTGAAGCAATTGCGCTTCAGTAAGCATGCAAAATTGAATATATGGGAAATGAATGTTAAGTAATATTGAATTAATGCAAAGTCTAAAATCACCTAAAGATGTAGATCTGCATGAAAAAAAGAGTTTTAATAAGAGTTGATTTTAATGTACCTGTGGATTCACACCACAATATCATGGATGATACAAGGATAAAAGAGGCACTTCGGACTATAAACTATTGTATTGGTAACACACATGGGGCGACCAAGAGGTCAGAAAAATGATGATTTTTCTCTGCGTTATATTTGCAAAAGATTAGAGAGACTGCTTGATAGAAAAGTTGAATTTATCGAAGATTTTATGCTAGATAGAGAGCGTATTTTAAATGCAAAAAAAGCAAAGGTTTTTTTACTGGAAAATATTAGATTTTTTGAGGAAGAGACAAAGAACGGTATGGAGCTGGGAAAAAATTTAGCAGAGCTTTGTGATGTATATATCAATGATGCTTTTGGAACTAGCCATAGAAAACATAGCTCAACATATGCGATTACAAATTATGTAGATCAAAAAGTAGCAGGTTTTTTACTTAAGCGTGAAATAGATACTTTTGCTAAGGCACTTTTTCACCCTATCAAACCAATTTGTTTGGTCATTGGTGATGCAAAAGTCTCCTTAAAAATTACACTCTTAAGAAGCATCATGCCTAAAATTGATAAATTGATTATTGGTAGGGCCATGAGTAATACCATTATTTGGAATGGACCTATGGGAATTTTTGAGATAGATAGATTTTCGAAAGGTGCTTTTAGAATCGCACATGCGATTGCAGATACTTATGCTTATAGTATCGTAGGTGGTGGAGATACGATTAGTGCTGTCTTGAAAGCTGAGGAAAAAGAGAATATTAGTTTTATGTCTACTGGCGGTGGTGCAAGTCTTGAACTTCTTGAGGGTAAATTATTGCCAGGATTTGAAAATTTAGATAAGTATTAACAGGCAAAGGGTATTAACTTACCCTTTGCACTTATAATTAAAAGTTATTTTACGTAGTCACTTGTTGCACGGAAACCAATAGAGATATTTTGAAAATTCAGTCCATATCCAAAGTCTGCTGTAGCAATTCCATTATCTGATACTGCAAGGTTTTCATGATCTGAACCACCTCTTGTTATAACGATATAATTTGAATCATTTGTACCGATTGCAAATCGTGTTCCGATATTTATGTAGATACCAATTTTTGAAGTTTCACCTAAAATTGTATTGTTTAAAGTAGGTAACCACCAACTAGGAAATAATCCATCTATTCCTGTACCATTAAAACCAACTGTACCTTGTGGCAATGTTGTATCTTTATTCATTAAAGTTCTTGTCCATTCTGCATTTCCATCAGCTACTTCATGGAATTGTCTTGAATATCTCTCTTCGACATTTGAATCATACCCTAAAACAGAATTTTCTAGAGAATATGCTCCGCCATCTTTTAAAACTCCTACATCTATAATATTTCCAGACCAGTTGTTGGCATCATTAATCATCAGTTTGACCATATGTGTCCACTGTTTATCTGTCGGCAATGAAGTGGGCCATTTGTTAGTAGGTGATGATTTTTCAGCTTCAAATGCTGCTTCAAATGAAGTAATATTTGATTCTGTTGCTCCTGTTGTATTAAAGTTTACTTTTACAAGGTTGCTAGTGCCGTTTATAGCACCTACATTGGCTGGTGTACCTTCAGTAGGAAATAATTTAAATGTAGTATCTACAATATTATTAGGTATTGCTTCGGTAATAGCTTCATTTGTTGATCTTGCTTCTCTTGTTGCCATCCAAAACCCAGTTTCGACTTCAAAGCCATCTACATTAAATCCACCAGGGATATAAGCAAATCCTGCTTGCTCCATGATAACACCTTCTTCTGTTCCATAAATCCATTTTTTTCTATCTAAGGTATTTAGTGGATTTGTGCCATCATCTTTTTCTGTTTGATTCTGTTTGGTATCAAAGTCACTATCATTCATAGGATCTAGTGCATCTATAACATCTGGATTTTCAGTAAATTTATTATGGTGAATATTTGCAGGAGTTTTTCCTTCAAAATCTTTAATTGAAATTGGTTGATCTACTTTTAAAGTGCCATTTTCGATGGTATATGCTTTATGACCAGCAGTCACTACATCGCCGTTGTCTTCAATAGTTTCTTGACCTTCCCAAGTACCCACAACCTCAATTCCATCAGTTACTCCATCTCCATCTGTATCGCTATTTTTTGGATCTGTGTGGATTATTTTATATTCTAAGCCATCATCTAGTCCATCACCATCAGTATCTGGATCTAGAGGTTTTGTCCCGATCTCTTTCTCTTCTTCATTGGTAAGACCATCCTTATCTTCGTCACCTAGTGGATCAAGATCATCAATTGGATTACCTTTTGGTGTTAGTTCACTCTTGAAATATGCTCTATCATCTACACATCCTGCAAAAGTTAGTAAATAAGCACTTGCAATTATTGATGCTAAAGTTGTATTAAGTATCGTTTTCATTATTCTTTACCTCCTTGGTTAATCTCTTGAGGGTAGGTTAGTTTGACTTCTATTCTTCTATTTAATGCCATTCCCTCTTCAGTTTTATTTGTAGCCATTGGCTCAGACTCGCCTTTTCCTTCTGTTGATAGCCTTGATGAGCTAACACCTAGTTCAATTAAGGCATCTCTAACACTTTTTGATCTTTTTTTAGAAAGTATCATGTTGTAGTTATCTGATCCTCTCCAGTCTGTGTGCCCAACGATATGTACAAGACTACCTTTGTTGGTTACTAAGAAGTCTGCAAATTTTTCTACAAGTTGTGTTGAGTGAGATGTGATTCTTGCTTTGTCTGTCTCAAAGTGGATTCTTAGGTTTGCTTTGACCGGGCAGCCTTTTGAATCTACTGTAAAGTCACAAGGAGTATTTGGACATTGATCCATATCATCTTCAATGCCATCACGATCTCTATCTGGTCCATCTATCTTAATAGGGCATTCGTTGTTATCAAATGACATTGGAATCGTCTCTTTGATGATTTGTGGTGCTGGAGGTTCAGGCAGTGGACATCCTGATCCATCAACTGCAACACCTTTTGGAGTACCAGGACATTTATCTAGTTCATCCATAACACCATCGCCATCTGTATCTATGATTTGTAGTTTTGGAGCAGGAGGTGTTGGAATTGCACCAAATGGTATACCGATACCTAAAACTCCGATTACTTCATTTTCTTCTTCTCTATCACCGCCAATGATTTGGAAGAGTTTTACTTCTGCTCTTAGAACTAGCTTATTGTTTCCAATTCTATAGCCTACACCTGCACCACCTTGCATAAATGGATGACTTTCAAACTCTTGACCTGCTTCTTTTCTTGGATCAGAAACATTTTCATAACCAACACCCGCTAATATATAAGGATAAAAGTTTGATTCTGGCATAAATTCATAAACACCATTGATAG
>DQTU01000348.1 GCA_015662615.1 Campylobacterales bacterium
ATGGCAACATTTTTATTTTTACGCTTATCTACTATGGTGATAACATCGGTAAGTTTTGTCAGAAGTGAGATATTTTTTTGTATCTCACCTATGGATATAGTATCCATGATTTTCCCTTTTATATATAAGTGATATTATTATATATAAAAGGAGGGATTTTATCAAACTATCTTCCAGCTTCTAACTTCTTCGTATCTGCATAAGCAAACTGCTCTATGACGGTTGGTTTTTGATTTATGTCGATATTTGGCAAGGTTATCTTTGTGCGATAGTCCGCTTTACTATCAAAAGGAGGGTCGATATAAATCAAGTCTATATTACCTCTCATAGACTCTAGTCCACTTGCAGGATCTCCAGCTAAAAGCCCCTGCATAACTAAAATATTGTCACCATAGATAAGCCTGTTTTTCCAGTCGTTATCATCCATGTTTGGAATAGAACCTCGAAAAAGACCACTTACATCTTTTGAGGGAAGCACAAGCTCATTGGTTTGAAGTGCTAAAGCATTTCCACTATTAATCCGCTCTAAAATCCTTTGTGCTTCTGCACGACCTTCTTTAACAATTTTTGGCAATTCTTCGATAAGTGATAGTTTCATAGTTTCTCTTTTTTGAAGTTTTCTAGGTAAATAGTTCCTATTATACATTTTTAAGAGTAATATTTACTTAATATATTTAATTTTTGAGTAATATATTCCGAATTTTTCTTAAACAATTTTTCTTGTAAAGTTTTTATATGAAACTAACTCAGCAAGATATGGCAAGACTTATTGATGTTGACCCAAAAACCCTCCGTAACTGGAGAAAACATAAGCCAAAACTATATGAAAAAGTGATGCAAGGTTTTGCTTTTGAAGAGGCGGTAAGAGTAGCTAAAGAGAATTATGAGAGATTAAAAGAAATTTCGCAACAATCCAAAACATAATTTTCTAAGATTTTATAAAAGATTTGCTAATATATATAACAAAATACGGGGGTATAAATATGGCACAAGTTCCAGAAGATGTTGGTTGTGAAAACCAAGAGTGTATACAAAAAGATGAGTGTAAACGAAACCTAATCGCTAGAGAAGGTACGGCTAGAGAGATTAAAACTTTTGGCGGAACGGCAGAAAAAGGGTGTGGTAAATTTATCCCTTTGGATAAGTAGAGAGTTTCTCTCTACTTCTTAACGCAATCTTCTCTACTCACATCAAATCGAAATAACTCTTTTTTACTTTTAGCACTTGCATAGATATAAGAGATGTCGATGCCACTTGTTAAAAACCTTTCAGATGAGTCACATATCCCTTTGGTAACTGCTTTTTTCATGCGGCTTTTATCTTCATTTATGACTGTATCGTCACTTTTCGCACCTGTATTGATTTCATAAGTATAAACCAATGATTGCTTTTTACCTTCGATTTTAACAAGTTGTGTATAGTCATCTATCTTTTGAGGTAGTTGACTTGTCAACTCTTCAGCCGCTAGTTTTACAATTTCTTGGTTTTGGATTTGGATTTTTTCTGCCATGTCATCGGCAAAAAGTGTGCTGTTCAAGACCAGCACACTTAGTATAGTTGAAACAATTTTTATCATTAAGAACTCTCTTTTTAATAGATTGTATCTACTTTTTCGTAAAAAGATAAATTCCTAAAACTTGTAGTGGTTTTCCTTTTAAATCTCCGCAAAGATTATTCTCTTTGACATAATATTTTGCATCTGCAACTGAGCCAAATTTTGGAAGTTCTGATTGTTTGCATTTTGCTTTATAAACACCTTCGCCTTTTTTAATCATGAGTGCTCTTTTTGCTTTCATCTTTTCCATCATCGCAGGTGAAAAATCTTTCTTACTCGCTTCCCATGCCTCTTTAAATCCAGCAACCGTACCGCCATTTTCTTTGGCAAAAACCTCTGCTTCAGCTTTGTCAGCAAATGCATATTTACTGACCATTGTCATCGTACCTTTTTTGCTACTTCCGATAACATAGTGTGCCGTTGCAGCATCAACAAATTTTAAAGAGTTCGTATCTACCACTTTGATATCTTTCAAATCCATCTTTTTAAGGTCTTTTTCTTGTACTAGACAATGTATAGAACAGTATTGTCTCGTATGCCCCTCATGAGTGGCTGCATGATTGGTTTTGTAAAACATTGGCAATGTCATACCACATGTTGGACAGTATGCCTTGTTTTTACCTTCTTGTAAAAGTGTTGCTTTTTCACCTGGTACGGCTTGAAACATCATCATTTTGCCAC
>DQTU01000155.1 GCA_015662615.1 Campylobacterales bacterium
AAAGAGCTTTTGGAAGAGATTCTTTTAGAAGCAGATGTCACGTATGAGCAAGTTGAAGAGATTATCTATTACATGCCGCCATCTGACCAAGTCAAACGAGCGGACCTTCGTCGTGTTCTTCTTGCTTACTTCATTGATGTAGAAAAAGAGCAAGAGGTTGATGAACATCCATTTGTTGAGTTGATATTTGGTATCAACGGTGCTGGAAAAACCACTACTATTGGAAAACTTGCCTACAACTATAAAACTAATGGACAAACTGTTTTGCTTGCAGCTTCAGATACATTTAGAGCAGCTGCTATCGCTCAACTCCAAACTTGGGCAGAAAATCTTGATGTACCGATTGTGGCAACACAACAAGGTCATGACCCTTCAGCTGTTGCCTATGATGCAATTGCCTCAGCAGTAGCAAAAGGAATTGACCGTGTGATTATCGATACCGCAGGAAGATTACACACCCAACAAAATCTCTCCAAAGAGCTTCAAAAGATAGTCCGAATTTGCGACAAAGCAAAAAGCGGATCACCTCATAGAAAAATCCTAATTCTTGATGGGACACAAGGAAATTCAGCGATAAATCAAGCCAAAGCTTTTAATGAAATTGTTCCCGTTGATGCACTCATTATTACCAAACTTGACGGGACTGCAAAAGGTGGGGCACTATTTTCAATCGCTAAAGAGCTGAAAAAACCAATCCTCTATATCGGAGTTGGTGAGAAAAAAGAAAATCTTATAAAATTTGATAAAGAGGAATTTGTTGATTCACTTTTAGATGAGATTTTTGAGGAAGAAGTATAGCAAAGAAATTATCGCTCTTTGAGTGTCAGGCATGCGGATACCAAAGTTCAAAATGGATGGGGAAATGCCCAAATTGTAATGCTTGGGATGAGTTTTTAGAACTCAATGAAACCCAACAAGAAGTTTTAAAAGAGACCGCTAAAAAAGGAAGTTCCAAAAAATCAAAAGCAATTCCTATTACCCAAATAGCAGAAGAGAATTTCCAACGCTTTACCTCACATGATAGGGAGCTTGATTTAGTTTTAGGTGGAGGAATCGTTCCTGGAGGATTAACCCTCATCGGTGGAAGCCCCGGAGTTGGAAAATCAACACTTCTTCTAAAGATAGGCGGAAACTTAGCCTCTGGTGGTAAAAGAGTACTTTATGTCAGTGGAGAAGAGTCACTAGGACAGATAAAGATAAGAGCTGACAGACTCGATGCAAACCATGATAACCTCTATCTTTTATCAGAGATAAAACTCGAACAAGTTTTTTTAGAGTTAGCAGAAAAAAAATATGATGCACTCATCATCGACTCCATCCAAACGCTCTACTCTGAAAAACTAAGCTCCGCACCGGGAAGCGTTTCACAAGTAAGAGAGATAACATTTCAGCTAATGCGTCATGCCAAAGATAATGACTTAGCAACTTTTATCATTGGTCACATTACCAAAGAGGGCTCAATAGCAGGACCTAGAGTTTTGGAACACATGGTTGATACAGTTTTATATTTTGAAGGTGATTCAAGCAAAGAGCTTCGGATACTTAGAGGATTTAAAAATAGATTTGGCTCTACCAGTGAAGTGGCAATTTTTGAGATGACAAGCAAGGGATTAACAAGTGCTGCAGATATTTCAAAAAGATTTTTTAATAAAAAAGAGTCTTCAATAGGTTCTGCTATCACAGTTACTATGGAGGGAACTCGCCCGATACTTTTGGAAGTCCAAGCACTTGTAAGTGAGAGTGGTTACCCTACTCCTAAACGTTCATGTACGGGATTTGAACAAAATAGACTTACTATGTTACTCGCACTTTTGGAGAAAAAACTCGACCTCCCCTTTAACGAATATGATGTCTTTGTTAACATCGCTGGAGGTATCAAGATAACCGAAACTGCGACGGATTTAGCAATCATAGCAGCAATTATCAGCTCTTTTAGAGATAGACCCATCAGTAAAGATACTGTTTTTATCGGAGAAGTTTCTCTTATAGGAGATATAAGGGATATTCATAACTTAGATATTCGCCTGAGAGAAGCCATAACTCAAGGGTTTAAAAGGGCAATTGTGCCAAAATTGCCCATACAAAAAAATGACAATATCAAATGTTTTGAAGCAACTGAAGTTTCACAATTGATAGAGTGGATGTAAGGAAAATCACAATGAAAAACACATGTATAAAAGCATACCATGAGATGGAAGAGCGATATTCAAGATTGGTTTTAGAGTATCATGGCAACGAACAGAGAAACTTGATCTGTGATACAGTAGGAATGGTAATTGATGCTCAGGGCGTTGCACCCTCTATCGTAGTCACTCCAGGGAAAAACTTAGGTGGTGAATACTCTGTTGAGTTTCATGATGATTACGATAAACAAAGCGGTGTTTTTTTTGAAGAGTTAATTAAAAGACTTGATATTGGACATTGTGAAATATAAATATATACCTATTCTAAATAAGCAAAACAGAATGAAAGACAAAAGTGTTTTGCTTAAAATCGTTACATTTCTATATATCAACTAAAAAAGTATAAGAGAATTTTATTTCCTCAAAAAAAGCTTTGTATAAT
>DQTU01000025.1 GCA_015662615.1 Campylobacterales bacterium
ATGAATTTCAAAGCAGACATGAGGCAAAAGCGGTATTGAAAAAAGTAAGAAAAGCGTATAAAGATGCTTATATTTTTAAACTTTATAAAAAACAAATAATCGCAAAACCTATACCCAAACGCATAAAGCTTGTAAAAAAGCCAAATAAACATCAAAAAGCAATCACACTTTACAATGCCAAAAGATATGAAGAAGCACTCATGGCATTTGATATGATTTTAATTGATACTCCAAATGATATCAATGCAAAAATATATTATGCTAAGACACTTTATAAACTTTCTCTTTTTAAAGAGTCAAAAAAAGAGTTTGAACTACTTTTACTTACACCGTTAGATAATCAAACTAAAAAAGAGATTCAAGATTATTTAACATCAATAGAGAGAAAACAAAAAAAGCACTTCTTTAATGCTGTAATTGGAGTTGGGGCAGGCCATGATGACAATATCAACCTAGCCACAGATGATAAAACAACACAATATGGTCCTTATACACTTATAAATGATACCAATAAAACAGACTCTACTTATGGTTTGGCTTCACTTTCTCTAACACATCGATATATGGGTAAGTTTTTTGATCTATATTCCTCGCTTTACAGTTACAATGAGTTTGCTCATGTTGCAGAGGGGAATGACTTAAACTTTATAGATATAAGCAGCAGAGTAGTTAAAAGTTACAAAAACTTTTCAGTGTCTCTACCTTTTGGGCTTAACACTTCCTATTTGGACGGCGATGATATCGGCTATAACCTCTATACAAATCCTACTGTTACTTACGCTATTAACCAAAAGTTAAAGACATTTATGCAAGCTTCTTTTATAGACAACACCACAAAATTTGCTGAAAATAGAGACTATCATGCTGTTGGCGGAGGTCTTGGTATCAGATACATTAAAGATAGATTTCAAGGTGCTTTAGGGGTAAATATACAAAAATTTACGGCAAAAAAAGATTTACGATTTGATATAAGTAAAGATGCAGTTAGTTACTTGGCATATGGTAAATATTATCTCTTAAAAGGTTTTTATGTAGGAACTGATCTCTTTTTTAAAAATGATAACTATAGCGATTTAGATGAAATAATGGGATACAAACGAGAAGATGAAATTTTTCGTTACGGACTCTCTATGGGCAAAAATATCACTAAAAATACATTAGTAAATTTAAAATATCAACATACTAAAAACAGTTCAAACATCAACGCATACTCTTATGAAAAAAACAATTATGCAGTTGAAGGAAAATACAAATTTTAAAGGAATATTTATGAAACAATTACTCATATTTTTACTACTTTTAGCCAATACATTATATGCAAGTATCGGTGAAATTACGGCACTTCGGGGAAAGGCTGATATCGCGCGTGGAGATAAAAACATTGGGGCAAGTGTCGGAACTAAGCTTGAAGAGGGAGATACCATCCTAACAGCGTCAAAAAGTAAGCTTCAAATTTTGTTTAATGATAAAACTGTTATCTCTCTTGGGCAAAAGAGTAGTTTTAAAATAGATGAATATCTCTTTGATAAAAATAAGCCTGTCGCAAAATTTTCAGTAGGTAGTGGGTTCTTCAAGTCTATCACAGGGAAAATAGGAAAAATCGCTCCAAAACAGTTTAAAATCAAAACAGCAAATGCTACTATCGGAGTAAGAGGGACAACTATTATAGGAGAAGTATCCCAAAAACGAGATATTATCGCTTGCTCTCAGGGACAAATTATTGTGAGTTCAGCTGGAGGTTCTGTAGTTGTAAATGCAGGCGAGAGAACTATCGTAGAAGAGACAAAAGCTCCTCGTCAGTCACAAAAAGTTAATGCTATTTTGCTAAAACAACTTGACAAAAAAAGTGATCCAAATACAGTAGAAACTCCTCTTGCAGAAACTACTTCAAATATCAAACAAGATGATACCAAACACAATAAAAAACAGATAGAAGAAGAGAAAGAA
>DQTU01000075.1 GCA_015662615.1 Campylobacterales bacterium
GCAAAAGTTAATACAGAGCAATACGGAGAGTTAGCAGCTCCATTTGGCATTAGAGGTATTCCTACGATCATAATTTTTAAAAATGGACAAGAGGTAGATCGGGTAAGCGGTGCTCTTTCTGCCGGACAGATTGTTCAAATGGTATCGCGTCATATAGGCTAAAAAATGAGATTTATAATCTCTATACTTCTCATTTCTGCAATAGTCTGGAGTATAGATTACTCTGATAGAAGTACACAAGAGCTTATAGCCTCTCTTGCGTATGAGAAGAGTACCAATATTCCCATTATTTTACACGAGCTAAAAAAAAGAGAGTTGACAATGCCACCGCAAGAGAAGAGAGAGTATAAAAAAGTTTTGAAAAAGTTAAAAAATGGGTCACAAAAGTAAAATATTTCTTCTTGAGGATGACACAAACCTATCTGAGACTATAACAGAGTTTTTAGAAGGTGAAGGGTTTGAAGTAGATACTGTTTTTGATAGTGAAGAGGCAGAAGAGAAGCTTTATGAAAAGAGTTATGATCTTCTGCTTCTTGATGTAAATATTCCAAGTAAAAATGGTTTTGAGATTTTAAAAGAAGCGAGAAAACTAGGGGTAGATACCCCTGCTATATTCATAACTTCACTAAACTCTATTGAAGATTTAGAAGCTGGGTATGAGAGTGGTGCTGATGATTACATTCGAAAGCCATTTGCACTAAAAGAGCTTCTTTTACGCATTACAACACTTTTAAAAAGAAGTTTTTCACATAAAAACAGTCAACGTATAGAGATCTCTAAAAATATTGAGTATGACACAATAAGCAATACTCTATATATCGATAAAAAACCTGTATCTTTACAACCCAAGGAGTTATCACTTTTAAAACTCTTTTTAAGCCATCCAAATGAGGTAATTGCACATGAAACCATTTATGACAGATTATGGGGATATGATGAATCACCAAGCGAATCAGCACTTCGCACATACATCAAAAATTTGCGAAAAGTGATAGGAAAAGAGAAAATTGTCAGCATTAAAAGATACGGATACAAATATTTACCAGAGTGAAAAACAAACACTCGTGCGCTTTTTAGGACTCTACACTTTTTTAGCATTTCTCATAGTAATTTTAGGATCAACTATCTACTACAAATTACAAAAAGATTTGATGCTTCAAACAAAACGTTTAGAGCTTGTTGAGTTTTCAAAAGAGCTTATAGATGGCTTGAAGCTCCTTCACATATATTTTGACCGTTACCGTACCTATCCACGTAATCCACTCTACCGATCAGCCATTTATGATGCCGATAAAGTGCAAATATTCTCAATACTTAAAGATAATGAGAATATAAATCTCAATAAAGTGATCTACACAACAGATAATGCCATACACTACATACACATTTTGGACTCATACTACCTTGGTGCAAAATATGTTGTAGTTGAAATCGATAATGACAAAAAATGGTTTATACAAACGTGGAAAGATATCTTTATCTACTCAAGCCTACTACTCATACTCTTTTTGCTTGCAGGTATTGTACTGGTTCGTCTTTTTCTCGCTCCTATGCGTAATGCAATCAACCTACTTGATCGTTTCATAAAAGATACAACACATGAATTAAACACACCAGTAAATGCTATTTTGAGCAATATTGAAATGATTGATAAAGAAAAACTTGATCCAAAACTGGAAAAAAAGATTAGACGTATTGAAATTGCAGCAAGAACGATAAGCAATATTTATCAAGACCTTACCTACCTGATACTTCACCATAAAATTGCTTCACAAAATCAACTGATCGATATAAGCCAACTTATAAAAGAGCGCATAGACTATTTTAAAATAGTAGCAGACTCTAAAAATCTTCTGATTAAAACAGATATAAAACCAAATATAAAGCTATATATTGACAAAGGAAAGTTTAGCAGACTCTTCGATAACCTTCTATCTAATGCTATAAAATACAATAAAAGAGATGGTGAAATTTATATTTTTTTAGAAGAAGGCAAATTAAAAGTTAAAGATAGTGGTAAAGGTATGAATAAAGAGGAGATGAAAGGGGTATTTAAACGCTATAAAAGGTTTGATACAACAGTTGGAGGGTTTGGAATCGGTCTTAATATAGTAAGTTTGATTGCAAGAGAGTATAACTTGAGTATAGAGATAAATTCTCAAAAAGAAAAAGGAACGGAGGTTATCATTCGATGGGACGCATCTATTTAATTTTATTGATGATTTTGATCAATTTAAATGCAGATAGTAGTGTGTATGAAAAAAAATGTATACCTTGTCATAAAAAACTTCCTGTAAGCATTGATAAATTTTTTTTCAATTATCTTCTTAAATACAGCAGCGAGAAACAAGTTAAAAATACGTTATATAGATTTTTGAAAAACCCTAAAAAAAAGAAAGCTCTTGCTTCAGAAGAGTTAATAAACCAATATGGACTAATGCCTAAAATTATAATTGATGATATTGAGTTAAATAAAGCGATAGATATATACTGGGAAAAATACAAGGTATTTGGTAAAATAAAATAATTTGTGGTAGA
>DQTU01000030.1 GCA_015662615.1 Campylobacterales bacterium
AAACAATCAATTGCCGCATTTGCTTCTGTGACAGATTTTTTTGCAATAGTTGTTGAAGCAGTATACTCCATTCCTAAATTCTCTATTACCTGTCTCAAGCTTGATACTTCAGCTGAAATCTTTGCATCATCTCTAGTTCCTGCCAATTTCGGAATCGCCACCGATGCCAAAATACCTAAAATTACGATCACGAAGATCAACTCTATCATTGTAAAACCACTTCTTTTCATGAAGTCTCCTTTAAATTTCCCCGACTCTTTTATTCGTCGTTGAAACTATATCGGCTTGGTTGAAAATATCTTTACCCTTTGTTTAAAAAAAAGTTCTAAAATATGATATAATCCCTACTATGAGTAAAAAAACAGATTAGAACTGGAGAAAGAGTTATGAAAATATTTGGAATTATACTAGCGTTTATAGCGGTAGGTATATATCTATATTTTAACCACAGAAAAGTAGAAAAACAGATATAAATGAAAAATAACGAGATTAGTGACAAAGAAAACAAAGAGATAGACAAGATTTTAAATTCTAGAAGTTTAGAAGATAAGAAAGTTGCGTATTCAAAAACTATTACTATAGATATTAGAGGAAATATCTACAAATAACTTCATGGCAAAATTTAACCTAAAAAGCAATTTCTCCCCAGCAGGAGACCAACCCCAAGCGATTAAAAAGCTAACTGACTCCATAGAGAGCGGCAACAGATACCAAACTCTAGTAGGAGTAACAGGTAGTGGAAAAACCTATACCATAGCAAAGGTGATTGAGAAAACCCAAAGACCAACTCTCATAATGACACACAACAAAACTCTAGCCGCACAACTTTACTCTGAGTTTAAACACTTTTTTCCAGATAACCATGTGGAGTATTTTATCTCTTACTATGATTATTATCAACCAGAAGCTTACATACCTCGAACTGATATGTTTATAGAAAAGGATAGCTCTATAAATGAAGAGATAGAACGACTTCGACTTTCTGCTACTGCATCACTTTTAAGTTACAACGACATTATATGTATAGCATCCGTCTCTGCAAACTATGGTTTGGGAAATCCAGCAGAGTATAAAAAGATGGTGCAGATTATCGAAACGGGAAGTGAAATAAACCAAAAAGATATGTTACTTAAATTGGTTGATATGGGATATAAGCGAAACGACAGCTATTTTGACCGTGGGGATTTTCGTGTCAATGGGGATGTTGTGGATATATATCCAGCTTATAGTGAAGAGGAAGCGATAAGAGTTGAGTTTTTTGGGGATGATATAGAGTGCATCTACTACTTTGACTCATTGACAAATCAAAAAACTACAGAAAAAGAGAAAGTCATCATCTATGCGGCAAATCAATTTATCGTTGGGCAAGATAGGCTTAAGATTGCGATAAAAGAGATTGAAGAGGGGTTGGCAGAGCAGTTGGCACACTTTAGAAGTAATGATAAGCTTGTGGAAGCTCAACGGCTCCAACAGAGGGTTGAGTTTGATTTGGAGATGTTAAATGCTACTGGTTCGTGCAAGGGTGTTGAAAATTATGCTAGACACCTAACGGGAAAAAAGCCAGGAGAAACTCCATTTTCACTTTTTGACTATTTTGAAGAGATGGGAGAAGAGTATCTTGTGATTGTTGATGAGTCGCATGTGTCACTTCCTCAGTTTCGAGGCATGTATGCAGGGGATAGGAGTCGTAAAGAGACTTTAGTGGATTATGGTTTTAGGATTCCCTCAGCTCTTGATAACCGACCTCTTAGATTTGATGAGTATATCAACAAAGCTCCTGCATATCTGTTTGTTTCGGCAACTCCTGCTGATTTGGAGATGGATTTGAGTGAGTCAAATATCGCAGAGCAGATTATCAGACCTACGGGACTTTTAGACCCTGAGATTGAAATTATAGACAGCACTTATCAAGTGGAGAGACTTCATGATGAGATAAAAAAGATTGTTGCAAAAAATGAGCGGGTTTTGGTAACAGTTCTTACTAAAAAAATGGCAGAAGAGCTTAGTCGTTACTATCTTGAGCTTGGAATGAAAGTAAAGTATATGCACTCAGACATAGATACAATTGAGAGAAACCAAATCATCAGAGGACTTAGGCTTGGAGAGTTTGATGTTCTTATCGGGATTAATCTACTTCGTGAAGGTTTAGATTTGCCTGAGGTTTCTCTTGTGGCGATACTAGATGCTGATAAAGAGGGGTTTTTGAGAAGTGAAACGGCACTTATTCAAACCATGGGAAGAGCTGCTAGAAATGTAAATGGAAAAGTACAGATGTATGCTAAAAAAATTACGCGCTCGATGCAAGCTGCGATAGATACCAAAGATTACAGACGGGCTCGTCAAATGGCTTATAACAAAAAACATGGGATTACTCCAACAAGTACAAAACGGGCATTAGATGAAAATCTACGACTTGAAGATTATAGTGAATTAGCTGAGAAAAAATTGAAGCAGAAAATTCCAAAACATGAAAAACAGAAAATAGTCAAAGAGTTAAAGGGAAAAATGATTCAAGCCGCTAAAGATTTAGAGTTTGAAATGGCAGCAAAATATCGTGATGAGATTGAGAAAATTAAGAAATTATAAAACTTTTGATATAATATGTTAATTATATTTTTCAAGGATAATAATAAATGGTAGATTTAAACAGTTCCATACTTTACACAAATAGAGAGCTTTCATGGCTTCAATTTAACTCACGAGTTTTGAAACAGAGTAGCAAAGAATCTAATCCTCTCCTCGAAAGACTTAAATTTATCGCCATCTACTCTACAAATCTTGATGAATTTTATATGATTCGAGTAGCTGGTCTAAAAGAGTTATATTCTGCTAGGGTAAATACAACAAGCCTTGATAACATGACACCCAAAGAGCAACTAGACTCTATCTATCAGTATTTAAAAGATGAGAAAAAAACTCTTGAAAAAAAGTATAAAAACATCACACTTCAACTCGAAGACAATGGTTTACTCATAGAGAGATATAGGAACCTAAGTGATGCACTAAAACAAAAAGCTGATGAGTTCTTTTTTGAAAACATATTTCCAGTCATCATACCAATAGCCGTGGATTCAACCCACCCTTTTCCACCGTTAAATAATCTATCTCTATCTCTTGCTATTAAACTACAAGATGATTCGAGTGATTATGAAGATTCAAAATTTGCGATGATTCGAATTCCTAGGCTACTGCCTCGTTTTATAAAAA
>DQTU01000058.1 GCA_015662615.1 Campylobacterales bacterium
GATGCATGATATGCAGTCTATTATCGGATTGAGTGAAAATGATATCCAAAAACTAAACTCTTTTTGGGAGTTTGATGATGCTTATACTGCTCCTATCCATGGATTTAATAGTGCCAAAGATTATTATGAAAAATCAAGTTCAAAACAGTTTTTAAAAGATATCAAGACCAACACACTCATCATCCATGCACATGATGACCCGTTTATGACCCCTGAAATCTTACCAAATGAAAATGAACTCTCTACCTCTGTAAAACTTGAAGTTTATCCCAATGGTGGTCATGTTGGATTTGTTGGTGGAACTCTATTTAAACCACATTATTGGCTAGAAGAGCGTATCGTAAACTATTTCTGTTACAATGCCACAAATTAAAAAGGTAATATATTAAATGTCATTTAAAGAACTAGGTCTGATAGACCCACTGTTGCGTGCTGTAAAAGAACAAGGTTACACTACACCCACACCCATTCAAAAACAAGCAATTCCTCTTATCTTGGAGGGAAAAGATGTTTTAGCCGGGGCACAAACAGGAACTGGAAAAACTGCTGGTTTTACTTTACCATTATTGCAGATACTTGGAGATAAAGCCCCTCAAAAAGGAAAACGAAGAGTTCGTGTTCTTGTATTAACTCCAACAAGAGAGTTAGCAGCGCAAGTTGCTGAAAGTATCAAAACTTATGGAAAATATCTTCCATTTACTTCAACGGTAATTTTTGGAGGAGTGGGAATAAACCCTCAAATTTCAACACTTAGAAAAGGTGTAGATATCGTTATCGCAACTCCAGGAAGACTTTTAGACCTTGAAAACCAACGGGCTATTGACTTATCTCATGTTGAGTGTTTTGTCCTTGATGAAGCAGATAGAATGCTTGATATGGGGTTTGTACATGACATCAAGAAAGTATTGGCACTTTTACCTAAAAAGAGACAAAATCTTCTCTTTTCAGCAACTTTTTCTGATGATATAAAAAAACTTGCAGACAAACTTTTAAACTCCCCTACTCTGATAGAAGTTGCCAGAAGAAATACAGCCTCAGAACAAGTAGAACAAATTATCTACCCTGTAGATAAAGCTAAAAAACGAGAGCTTATGGTGCACTTGATAAAAACCAATAACTGGAAACAAGTGCTTATCTTCACACGAACCAAACATGGTGCAAATCGTCTGAGCGAGCAACTAAACAAAAACAAAATAAATGCAGCAGCCATCCATGGAAATAAAAGCCAAGGAGCAAGAACCAAAGCTTTAGCAGATTTCAAGGCTGGAGCTGTACGAGTTCTTGTTGCAACTGATATCGCAGCAAGAGGAATTGATATCGACCAACTCCCGCATGTCGTAAACTTTGAACTTCCAAATGTTCCTGAGGATTATGTACACCGCATAGGAAGAACTGGTCGTGCTGGTCGTGAGGGAGAAGCAGCATCTTTGGTTTGTGTAGATGAACATGAACTTTTACGAAATATCGAAAAACTTATAAAGAAAAAAATTCCAAAAATTATCGTAGAGGGTTTTAGACCAGACCCAACGATAGAAGCTGAACCGATTCAAAATGGAAGAGGAAGAGCAAGACCTAAAAGTTCCGCTCCAAAACAGACAAATGATGGCAGCAAATCACGCCGCCAAAATTCTAGAAGAAGACGCTAGTACCATTCCCACTAAGTATCACCTAGTGGGAATGGTACTAGTTACTTGAGAGAAAATTTAAACATTTTCTCCATGGCGATTGCCTCATCTCTACCATAAACAATGATATCGTTATCTACTTCAATATCTTTAGCTTTAATTTTATTTGGATAATCCACAAAGTTCAAGATATGTTTTATACAGTTAATTCTAGCTCTTCTTTTATCATCACTTTTTACAATCGTCCAAGGTGCAACATCTGTATGAGTCGCACTTAACATCATAAATTTTGCTAAGCTATACTCATCCCATAATTTTTGTGACTCTTTATCCACAGGAGAGAGTTTATACTGCTTTAGTGGATCTGTCTCTCTTGCTTTAAATCTTCTCTCTTGTTCATCTTTTGATACTGAAAAGTAAAATTTAAATATCTTAATCCCCTCATCAACAATCATATCTTCAAACTCCGGTGCATCTTTTAAAAACTTTTGATGGTACCACCTTTTCCAGCAGCATCACGACCTTCAAAGATCATCAAAATTTTAAGACCTTTATCCTTGAGATGATTTTGGAACTTTAAAAGCTCCACCTGCAATCTTGATAACTCTTTTTCATAGGCTAATTTCTCTTTTTTAACCCAAATTTGAACTTTTCCATTGTTCTTATTTTTAGTGCCATTACTTTTTATCTCTTTATTGTCAGCCATCTTTTTCCTTAGTATTTTAATTTATTCTTATAATTTTAACTTAAAATAATTATACTCCTATTACTCTTATAAAAGGTATATAAATTATA
>DQTU01000263.1 GCA_015662615.1 Campylobacterales bacterium
AAGTACAGTGTGCCCTAGATGAAGATCTGGAGCAGTAGGGTCAAAACCAGCTTTTACAGTGTATGTTTTTCCCTCTTCTAAATAGGCAGTTAAAAGTTTTTCAATTCTTTTTTCATCGATAATTTCAGCAGTTCCTCTGCGTATCTCATTTAGTGCATCTTCTATCTTAAACAATACATTCCCCTATATCTTTTTGTAAGCATCATCCAATGGTACAAATTCAATTATTTTATATTTTTGATTTATATCTTTAAGTAGTTTCTCTTTACTCTTTTTTGGTATTTCAACAACCAACTCAAAATAGTCTGTATGTGAATTTTCATTACGAGATAATTCAATGCTTAATAAATCAATGTCCATTTTAGCTAAATATTGTAAAAAGGAGGCTAAAGAGCCTTTTTTGTTTTCGATACTAACCAGTAGTTTATATCTGTCAGGTTTGGCACTTCCCCAGCGTACAAATACCATAGGTTCATGGGCGTTTATCAGCTCTGAGGCATGTGAGCAGAATTTATGGTGCACTATTGCATCATTACCTTTTTTAAAGGCTACAATTTCATCTCCGCGCTTAGGATGGCAGCAGTAGTCAAACATGATTTTTGAGATGTTAGTTGTAGAAAATGTAATGAGATTATCAAATTGTTGCTTTTTAAGTTGATATCTTTTAAACGGGGCAATAGCAGGTAAAAATTTAGTATTTCTAAGGATTGCTTTTTTAAGGCGGTGGATGCTATCTTGCAGATGCATGTCATTGCTTGCAGATTTATAAACATTTTTACAACTATTTTCCATTGCCATGATAGAAGATAAATAGTTAAATTTTATGTTAAAAACAGCTAGAAGTATATTAATTGCCGTGAGTGAATCCAGCTCTTTTTGTTTATGGTTGCAGTTTATTCGCATAGAGTTTTTGGCTTTTGCTGTTTTTAAAGAGCTAATCCAACTACATCGTAATACGAGGTAATCTTCTAAAATAATACGGATAATATCTCCATTTTTAAGCTCTGTTAACAGTGGTGTTTTTACTTTGTTGACAAAGGCACTTCTTGTGTGGTCTCCGATCTCTGTATGTACCGCATAAGCAAAATCAAGCACGGTGGCTCCACGAGGTAGATGATATACATCGCCTTTTGGAGAGTACACTGAAATATCTTCACTATAAAGATCATCTTTTGCTAACTCATACATGTGTTCGATATTTTCACCCTCATCACTTTGGGTTTTAAGCTCTTTCAACCACTCTAGTTTTGGATTAAGTCCTTCATGCCCTTTGTATTTCCAATGTGAAGCAACACCATATTGTGCAGTTTTATGCATATCGTAGGTTCTGATTTGTGCTTCAAAAATTGTAGCATCATTAAAGACTGTGGTATGTATAGTTTGATATCCATTATCTTTGGGAATGGCAATATAATCTTTAAATCGTGAAAGAAGGGGTTTAAAGTTTTGATGTAAAATTCCAAGCACACGATAGCAGTCGATAGGGTTTTTAACAAGGATGCGAATTGCCATAAGGTCAAGAACTTCTTCTATAGAAACACCTTTTCTCTGCATTTTTAGATAGATAGAGTAGTGATGTTTAATTCTTTTTTGGATCTCAAAATCCCCATCTATAAAACCATTTTTCAGCATAAGTGTTTTAACTTTTGATATAAAACTGTTCAGCTCTAAAAGAAATCTTTGTTGATATTGTGATATATGTTCGTCAATCTTTTGGTGTTCACTAGGCAAGATATAAAAAAAGCTAAGATCTTCAAGTGCATTTTTAATAGTAGCTATACCCAAACGATGAGCAATAGGTACATATACTACAAGGGTTTCTTCTGATATTCGTCTTTGTTTATCTTCATTGAGCGCATCTAAAGTGAGCATGTTATGCAATCTGTCACAAAGTTTTATTACTAATACTCTGACATCACTGATTGAAGCTAAGAGCATCTTTCGAAAGGAGAGTGCAGAAGCAATTAATTTTTCATCTGAACTGGAAGGCAGAAGCTTTTGGCCTCTAATTTCTATAATTTTTGTAAGTCCAGCAACGAGTTCAGCAACTTCTTTACCAAACTTTTCATCGATCTCCTCAATTTCACATGGTGTATCTTCGACTACATCATGAAGAAGGGCTGCTATAACCATTTGTTCATCTCCACCATAGGCACAGACGATTGAAGCAACACATATTGGATGTATGATATAAGGTTCACCACTTTTTCGAAATTGATTTTGGTGGTAAACCTGAGATAATTCTACAGCTTCGTTAATATTATGATTGTTTTTTGCGTATGAGAAAAGCAGGTTCTTTGCTTCATCTATAGTACTTATATTTTGAACCTGTTCTAGTAAAGTATCCACTAGAAGATCGCTTTTAACTATTCTTCTATGATTGTATCAAGTACAATTGCCCCATCAGCAATTTCCATGAGTGCAATATCTGTAAGTTTAATCTTGTTCTTATCTGCTTTTATCAATGGTTCAGCTCCCGCTGCAAGTTCATTTGCTCTTTTAGATACCATTAGTGAGAGAATATAATTATCATCATTTGCATTTTTTAGAGCATTATAAATTACTTTTTCTAATCTCATTTTTTTCCTTCTTTTGGGTGGGACTAAAGTCTCCACTTCATGATTGTTTTATTTTTTTTGTACTATTGAGCAGTTGCTTAAATCACCATTGATAATTTTAAGAAGATTACCAGGTTGAAACATATCGCAGACTACAATCGGCAATGAATTATCTTTTGCAAGTGCTATGGATGTGTCATCCATAACTTTTATATGGTCATTCAGTGCTTGGTCGTATGTAAGAGTTGATAGCTTTTTTGCATCTTTATATTTGTTCGGATCTTTATCATATACTCCGTCAACTTTTGTTGCTTTGATAATCATTGAAGCTCCAATTTCAACAGCTCTTAAAGTTGCCGCTGTGTCGGTTGTAAAAAATGGATTTCCAGTTCCTGCTGCAAAAATGACGATTCTACCTTTTTCAAGATGTCTTTTTGCACGACGGACGATAAAAGTTTCCGCGATTTGCTCCATTTTGATAGCACTTTGAACTCTTGCATAAAGACCATTATGCTCTAAAGCTTCTTGCATTGCAACTGCATTGATAACTGTTGCTAGCATCCCCATGTAATCTCCACTCGTTCTTGTGATGATTCCATCTTCTGCAGCGGTAACACCACGGATAATATTTCCACCACCGATTACGATACCGACTTCAACATTGTTTCGAATCAAATTTTCAATTTCATCAGCGATGTATTTAAGAATCTTTGTGTTAATTCCAAACCCATTTTCACCTGCTAATGCTTCACCAGAAAACTTTACTAAAACTCTTTTTCTCAATATATGACCTTCAAATTTTTTTGTATTTTACTGAAAAATGTTAAGAAAGAGATTAAACCCAAATTATAAAGGTTATTTTATCAAGCGCATAGGATTAATATGCTTCTCATTTTGTATCACTTCAAAAGTTAATTCTCTTTTAACACGACCTAAAATATAACCTTTTGGAACTTTTTTTCCTACTTTAATTGTTGGTGCGATTTTTGAAAGATGTGCATAGATGGTATGGATATTATCTCTATTTTTAACAATGACTACATTTTCCAACATAGAGGTTTTGTTTGCATAAATTATTTTACCATCAAGTACACTTTTAACGCGTGCATTTTTTGATTTTGCTCGTAGGATGACCGCTTCATTGAAGATTTTCATTTTGTAAATGGGATCGATATAGGTACCGAATTTTTGTGCTACTGTGTAACTATCAAGTGGTGCAATCGTCTTTGGACCTCTGTATTTTACCGTTTTGGAAGCTTGATAAGATGAGCCTATTTGTCTTACACTTGTACTTGAAGTGGGTGCAGATCTTATGATGGTTCTCTCATTTTCAATTTTTGTAATATTTAATCTTGTCAATGTTGAACCAAGAATTTTACGCTCTTTTTTGATACGGTTTAATTTTTTAAGATAAGCACTTCTCTTAAAATCAAGACTTTTTAGACTCTTTCTTTTTAGACTTTTTAACGAGTCATATTTGCTTATCTCCGCTCTTAAATTTTTAAGTTTATGTTTGATTTTATCAAGTTCAGTTTTGACAATGATGATATTTTTTTGAAGTTTTATATAGCGTTTTTTTGTTTTTGAAAATTTATTTTTTAAGATACTACTGTAAGAGTCATAGAGTGTCTGCATGATAATATTGTCAACGCTTTTTTCATAAAAAGAGCTGCTGGCATCATCTTGATTGGCTCCACTTGTGATCATATCTAGCGAAATCGATTTTGAGAGAATATCGGTCATTTTTATATTGACATTTTTTTCTCTTTTTACTAAATCATTGTAGAGCTTTTCAATTTTGCTGAGTTCGCCTTTTTTAATCTTAATTTTTTTATTCTCATTTTTGATTTTCTGTTTGGTTTTTAAGATACCTTTATTAATGGTTTTTAGCTTGGTCTCTTGCAATGAAATTTCCACAGCAATTTGATCTAATCTTCTTGAGAGTTTTTTCTCACTATCTTTTTGCTTTTTTATGTCAACTTTTGTGGACTGTATCTTTGCATCAATGTCAGCAAAAAGTGTGTTATCTAGCATTATAGAGAGACACAAAGCAGTCAAAAGTTTAATCATGAGTTCTTTTGCTTTAGAATAATAGTCGTAACAGAGACAATAGAGATCAGCAGTGCTATCACTATCAATTTGAATACATCAGCAATAAAGTTAAAATTGTTTAAGTCAATTCCTAAATCTGTTTTAATACTTCCTAAATTTGCAATATTTGGAAGCAGTAAAAAGACGATAGCAACCAAAACAGCAGCGATAAGTGCATCCATGATTACAGACTTATAGAGTGAAGCACTTTTCATCCAAAATGGTGCACCAAAGAGCCCCATAATGTACATTCTTCGGTTATGTTCTAGTGACCAAATCTCTATCTGTTTTATAATCAGCATGAATGCAATGAGAAAGATAAAAATGGTAAAAAATATAGAAGCCATTTTGCTCATTTTTAAAAATTGGTGAAACTTATTGAAAGTCTTTTTGAAAGTTTCTACTTTTGTAACACCTTTTATTTTTGTAAGTTTTGCAGATATCTGTTTAAGCGTCTTGGCGTCTGGTAAAGCGTTTAATTTTAGTGTGTAAAATTTTGGAAGATTTGCCCTTAGGTAAGCAAGGTCAGCTTTTGTGATGTCAGATTTTAGTTTTTCTATATATTTATCTTTTTTAATCTCTTCAACGGTTTTTGTAGAGGGTACGATTTTTTTTATACTTTTTTGATCAAGTGGTAGTTTTGATACAATGACAATGGTATATTCGCCTGTTAAATGTGTTTCATATCTTTTGATACCACGATCGAGCATGGTAGAAAATTGGATAGAAAAAAGTAACACAAAAAGCGGGATGATAAAGGATAAATGGTTTTTAAGTGACTTCATAAATTGTCCCTTCATCTAAAAAGTATTGTTTATAATCAATTCCTAAAGTCTGTGGAATTCTATGCGTTGCTACAATGATAGTGCTACCAATATGCTGTCTAACGCTTTTTAATAAGTTCCATATTAATTCGCTAGAATAATCATCAAGATTACCTGTAGGTTCATCTGCAATGATCAGCGTTGGGTTATGTGCCAAAGCCCTAGCCATAGCAACACGTTGCTGCTCTCCACCACTAAGTTCTAATGGCATTTTTTCAGTTTTATGAGAGAGTTTGACATGTTTTAAAAGTTTATGTGCTTGCATTTTACAGAC
>DQTU01000287.1 GCA_015662615.1 Campylobacterales bacterium
CATAGGATCATGTGAAACCAACTGAACCAATGAAGCAAAAGGTTTCTCAATACCATGACCAAATCCTCGGGCAAATTTATACCCACTCTCACTACTTCCAAGCGTCGGCATAGCTAATGAACCTGATGCTATCACAACTGCATCAAACTCTTTTGCATCAATCTTAAAAATAGCACCAATGCGTTTAATATCACTTACTTCATGTGAGAGATGGACTTCTACTCCCAACCTTTTTACTTCATAATATAGGAGATCAACAACACTAGAAGATTGAAGCGACATAGGATAAAGTCTTCCTTTTGCTCCCTCCGCAATTTCAAGACCAAGTTTAGAAAAAAACTCCCTAACATCAAATCTCTTAAGCGCTTCTTTTACAAATGAGGGATGCTTACTGTGATAATTTTCAATAAATATATGCTCATTGGAAATATTGCACCGACCGTTTCCAGTAGCCAATATCTTCCTGCCGACTTTAACACTCTTTTCAAACAATTCAACACGCATACCATTTCTTGCCGCAACAATTGCTGCAACCATTCCAGAAGCACCACCACCGATAATTGCTACTCTTTTTTTCATATTTATCATGTTATCATTATATCAAATTTATAAGGAGAAAACATGGAGAAGTCATATCTTGAAAGTATGCCCGATGAAAAAGGTTTTTTTGGAACCTATGGAGGAGCTTTTATACCGCCGGAGTTAGAGAAACCTTTTGCTGATATCAATGCAGCGTATGATGAAATCTCAAAGTCGTTTGATTTTATCCATGAGCTCGCAAAAATCAGAAAATATTACCAAGGTAGACCAACCCCTATCTCATATGCAAAAAATCTTAGTAATTTTTGCGGCGGAGGACAGATATATCTCAAAAGAGAAGACTTAAACCACACAGGAGCGCATAAACTAAACCACTGCATAGCGGAAGCACTTTTGGCAAAACATTTAGGGAAAAAGAAACTCATAGCTGAGACTGGAGCAGGACAACATGGTGTGGCTTTAGCAACTGCGGCGGCATACTTTGGGCTAGAGTGTGAAATCCATATGGGTGAGGTTGATATCAAAAAAGAGTATCCAAATGTACTTAGAATGAAGATTTTAGGCGCTAAAGTTGTCCCTGTAAGTTTTGGAGAGAGAACGCTGAAAGAAGCTGTTGACTCTGCATTTGGTGCTTACATAGAAGATAGTGAAAATACACTTTTTGCCATAGGTTCCGTTGTAGGGCCGCACCCCTACCCTAAAATGATAAGAGACTTTCAAAGAGTTGTCGGCATAGAAGCTAGAGAGCAGATACTTGAAATGACAGGAAAACTTCCTGACAGCATTGTGGCTTGTGTAGGTGGAGGAAGTAATGCGATGGGAATTTTTAGTGGTTTTATAGATGACCCATGCAAGCTTCACGGTGTGGAGCCTACAGGAAAGGGAACAAAACTAGGCGAACATGCAGCCAGTCTGACTTATGGAAAAGAGGGAATCATGCATGGATTTAACTCCATCATGCTTCAAGATGAGGAAGGTAACCCAGCATCAGTTCATTGTGTGGCTAGTGGTTTAGATTATCCCTCCGTTGGTCCTGAACATGCACACTTAAAAACGATTGGAAGAACAATCGTTGGTACGGCAAATGATGAAGAAGCCATCGATGCATTTTATAAAGTATCTAGATTAGAGGGAATCATCCCAGCCCTTGAAACTGCGCATGCCATAGCATATTCGATGAAGTTGGCAAAAGAGAATCCAAAAGAGATGATTTTAGTGAATTTTAGCGGTAGAGGAGACAAGGATATTGACTTTGTTACTGAAAATTATGAGATACCTAAGATTTAAAGTTTCACAAGATGTGGTCTTTGTATCACATCTGAATAGCTATTACTTGAGTTATTTTGAATATTTTTTTCAACTCTATCTATATAGATTTCCAAAGAATACATTACAGAAAAGAAAAGAAAAAAAACTACCATTATACGCATCATAAGAGAGATACTCCATTTATTTTTTATTGTTATCGTTACTATATCCATAAGTTATGTCAAAGTTGTGTTAAAAATTAAATTATTTGAAAAATATGAAATTTTTTAAACCCAGATTATGAAATACTCTATTACATAATCTGGGTTCAATTGACCCAGCTATATATAAAAGAGGTGGATGGAAAAATATAGCTAGGACCAATTTACATATGAAATATACCAAGAAGTTATGTCAAAGTTGTGTCAAAAATTAAAATAGTTTAATATTTTGTAGATTTTATATCATATCTTGCATAATATCTTATCCATAACCCAGCTAGTATGCATTGCAGAATTTCCCGTTGAGGGGTGGATAATCGTACCTTTTAAATGTTCTCTCATATTTTCTACATGAAAAAATTGAATATTTTTAGGATTTTCTATAAACATGGAGAGATTTTCCTCTTCATTTTCAAGTTCAATTGGATGTTCATCAAGAGCAGAAAATTTAATCTTTCCCCTACTTCCATAAATCGTAACACTATCTTCTCTTTTATGCATACCAAAATTCCAACTTCCGCTTCCTGTCACACCATTTGGATGTTTCCAACATGCACTAATGGCATCTTTTGCTGTATAAAGATTTTGTACATTTTCACTCATGCCAACAGCATCTATGATATCTCCCAACAGAAAACCCAGCAAATCCAAACCATGGCTTCCAACATCATCAAAATAACCACCATGTGCAATTTTAGAATCTGTTCGCCAGTTATAACCTCTTGACAAATCTATTCCATTTGCTGGTTTATGAAGATGCCACTCTACATGTCGAATGTCGCCAATTTTTCCATCCTCTATCCATGATTTAACTTTTAAGAATCGTGGAAGAGATCGCCGATAATAAGATACAAAAAGAGGAATATTTCGTTGCTCAAAGGCTTCATTGATTTCAACACACTCTTCAAATGAAGGAGCCATAGGTTTTTCGATACAGCAAATTTTACCAGCATCGGCAACTTTCAGAGCATACTTTTTGTGACTATCTGGAGGAGTTGCAATATAGACAGCATCTATCTCACTATCATTTATCAATGCATCAGCACTTTCATAAACTTTCTCTATCCCAAAACGCTTGGCATAATCTTTTGCTTTTTCAAAATCTCGACTAAAAACAGCATCAAGCGTAAACCCATCCGTCTTTTGATAAGCAGGAGCACTTTTAAGCTCTGTTACAGCACCACAACCAATCATACCCCATCGTATCATCTAATTATGAATATGAACAGCAGTAATCAGTAAGCGTTTTCACCCGAACTTGAAACTTTTCATTTGCCTCAATCTCAAACGCATCTCCACCTTTCATCGTCCGCCAAACACTACTTTTAGGCAATTTTACTTGAAGTTCTCCACTTGTGATTTCCATCAACTCATGTTGACTTGTTCCAAACTCATAATCACCAACTTGCATAATGCCTAATGTTTTTATAGTTCCATCAGCAAAGGTAAGTGTACGACTTGTCACTTTTCCATCATAATAACTATTGCCTTTTTTAGCTACTGTAACATTTTCAAAATTTTCCATTTAATTCTCCTCGTATTTTAGTATAGAGCTATAAATACTCTTTGATTTCCCTGATAAAACATCTGAAATCATCTGTTAATTTTAAAAAACTATACAACTGATCAATATCAATTTTAACATATTCATGTATTAAAAGATTACGAAGACCTATAGCTGATATCAAATTTTTTGCTAAATTTTTATCTATATATTTTTGTTTTTCAAGGTTTTCTATACATTGGGTATATGTTTTGGCTGAACCAAGATTGTATTTGCTTGATATATGACATGAGATATCTATTGTGATTTGAATGGATTCAAATAGACCATATCTGAGTGACCACTCATCTAGTTTATTATTTCTAATATCTTCAATAGCAAACTTTTTACTTAAGTTATTTAAATTTACAATATTTTCTTCTAAATTCTCAAGCCTCTGTAACAAAATTTCGCTCCCCAATTTTACCGTTTTGGATTCTCTCCAAGAGTGCCTTTTGATTCATCTCAATCAAAGGTTTATGGTCAAGATAATAGAGTTGGCAAGAGGTTTTAAATGAGATATAACTTTTTTCATCATTAACCGATATAGCTGTATGATTATCCAAGATCTCAAACGCAAAAAGAGGATCTTTTTTATAGATATCATTCAAAACCACCATATCAATCTTCTTGCCTAGCTTTGACTCTAGCATCGCAGTTTGATAACCAACATCCATATAATCAATCTCTTTTTCAAAAAACAGACCAATATCAACATCACTAAAATCACCTTGGCTTGCATCACTATAGGAGCCAAATAGAAGAACAAAAGCATATTTTTGATCTTTAAAAAAATCTTTTAATAACTCTATTAATTGCATTTGACTCCTTTAATTGGCTTTTTTATTATAGCATAATTGTCTGTATGGCAAAATCTCAAATGCGAAAAAATATCTTTGCTCCTAAGAAGGACTTTAAAAAAGAAATAGATAATAACACCAAGTCATACCTTTCACTTTTCACTTAACTAAACCGCCCAATCAAGAAGGTAAAGTTCTGAGGAGACGAAAACCGATATCGATGAGACGATTGTCGGGATCGTACAAATTACAGTCAACGGAAGTGGGGCTCATACCATCATAGTAGTCCCACAAGCCACCCCGAAGGACTTTAAAATTATTATCCCAATCTTCACACTATTCCCATACAGTACCAAGCATATCATAAAGTCCCCAGGGATTTGGTAATTTCTCTCCTACCGAATGGGTTTTACTGCCACTGTTTTTATAGTACCATGCATGCTTTTCTTTATCATCTCCAAAACTCCACCAGGAGTAGTATCAAAATCAACCAATATATCTATATCACTATCTACATTCTGATCTCCCCTTGCATATGATCCAAACAAAGAAAGATTTTTTATGTGATATGAACTTTTTAATTTGTGATTTAAAGTTGAAATGATTAGTTTTATATCTTCTTTGCTATGTATGATCATCCTTTTTTCTATTTTAACATAAGATCAA
>DQTU01000198.1 GCA_015662615.1 Campylobacterales bacterium
GCAGGTCCCGTTGCACCAAACCCAGCAGAACCGTTGATAAGCCATAAGTTTAGAATGCTTATGGGTACTTTAATGGATAAGTATGAATATATCGTTATAGATACATCACCAATAGGACTTATCAGTGATGCAAATACACTTTTAGAGTATATCGATCTTATGCTGCTTGTCATCAGAGCCAACTACACAGAAAAAGGTCTTATCAAAGAGTTTAGTAAAATGATAGAAGAGAAAAATATCCAATCTGTCGGCTTGATCTTAAACGGTGCAACGCAAGAGAAAAGATCAGGCTATACCCAAACAATAATCAGTTCCAAATATATCATTATCAATGGTAGTGGGAATCCCCACAAAATTTATCCCAAAATCCTCATAAAATTGACCAAATGCACGAAACAATCTATCTCCGCCTAAAACGACAATCTTTTCAATTTCTAAAGCTTGAAGATTTTCATATGCCTTTTTTCGGTAATCATATTCAAAAAATCTTTTTGATCTTGAAGAACGAAGTATGGTATCTCCTTTATGCACAATACCAGATACATTGCTATGAGTCGCCAACTGTATATTATTATCGATTAATCCCTCAAGCCCATCATAGATCAGATAAGGTCTCTTGCCAAGTTCCAAAGCTCTCTCTACAAAAGTTTTGATTGCAGGATTTATACCGGCTGCATCCCCGCCTCAACACATGATCGCTATTGCCATAAACTTTTCTCTTTTACCCTATTTAATGCATCTTCTTTATTCACAATTTCTCCTCTTATCTGCAACTCATAAACCAAACTCAATATCTTTGAAAACTTTTCAGAAGGCTTATGCCCCAATGCAATAAGATCTCTTCCTTGAAGCAACTCTTTGGGGGGATGTTTATCTACACCCAACCTTTTTGCATTTACCAAAAGTAACTCATTTTCACAAATCATGGATAACTCTTCTATACTAACTTTTGTTGATAATCTTCTAATCTCTATATCGTCCAAAAGTTTAGTTTGTGATACTTTTTGATAAGCCTTAACCAAAGCTTTTACAGATTTTACAAGATTTATCTCATCACTTAATCGTAAAATGAAATGCTCTACTCTCTCTTGCTCCAAATGTAAAGTCAAAATAGCCAACATGAGTTTAATATTTTTAGGAGATTGCATCTTATCTAATTTAGCCCAATTCATAGATAACTCTGGAAAATATCTAAGTACATTAAGTTCTTTCAAAAGATCAAACCCTATAGAGGGTTTTTTGGCTTTTAAAAGCAGTTTTTTAATCTCTTCAAAAACACGCTCTTTTGGCAACTCCTCAAGCACACCCTGCTCTACCATAGCAATACAAAGTTTTTTAGTTTTCTCAGCCATCTTATACTCTAATCTCGCACAAAATTGAATCCCACGATAAACTCGCAACGGATCTTCTACAAATGTTTTATCATCGATATGCCTTAAAACTTTCTTTTTCATATCACTCATTCCACCAAAGGGGTCTAAAAACTCTTGTTTCTCTATATCATAACCCATTGCATTTATCGTAAAATCACGCCTTTTTGCAGCTTCCTCATAGCTCATAAAGCCATCACTAACGATATCAAAACCTTTATGCCCTACTCCACTTTTAGTTTCCCTCCTTGGAAATGCGAAATCATACTCTTTTCCCTTATAGACAAACTTTAAAACCCCAAAACTTTTTCCAACAAGCTTTACTTTTCCATACGCTTTTAAAAGTGATTCTAACGCATCGATAGTAGATAATCCATAAACTTCAATATCATAATCTTTGATAGACTTTTGTAAAAAATGATCACGAACACTTCCACCAATGATGATGGCTTTTGCATTTAAAGTATTTAACTTGTCTGATATTTCTTGGAGGATTTTAGGTATTTTCATAAGGTTATGCACTATAAAGGTATATGTACAATTGAACCTGCTGTAATAGTTTGGATAGTCTCTTGTAACACTTTTTCAAAATGTTCCAAATCTGCAAAACGATTAGAAACTGCACGAATAATAATGGTTCCAAACACTTTATTTTTAAACTGTTGTTGATACTCTATATTGCCGTCTATTGTGATAAAAACATCTATATTTCGTTTATCTAGCTCTTTTAAAAGTTCACTATTTTTGTATCCTCCTAAACCTATTTGAGGTACTGTATGCACATCATCTTCTGAGAAAAAACGAATTAGTCTTTTTGGAAGACATTCATCTACGATAATTTTCATCTATTTATGCAGCTTGACTATTTTCGATTGCCACTTCAGCACTTTGCAATATATGTCGTACTTGTTCAAAAGAAACTGTTGGAAAATCTTCTAAAAAATCTTTTGTACTATCACCTGCAACTAAATAATCAAAAAGGTTACGAACAGGCACTCTTGTACCTTTAAATACAAATACTCCATTGAGTACATCTTTGTTACTCTCCACTGTAGACATATCGGCTCCTTTATAATGATGTTTTAATTATAGCGAAATAAAAATCCCACAACACCAAAAAGATAAAACAGAAACAGTACAGAAGTTGCAAATATCAAAAATGCTACTTGTATCGGCTTGCAATCATAAAGTGAGGCAAGGTTAACATTCATGACAGCTAGTGGAACTAAAAGCTCTAAAAGTATGACATTATAGACAAGGTCATCAAGTTCAAAAAGCCTAAGTATCAAAATTGAGATCAAAGGAATAAGGAGAAACTTCACAACCATCACAAAATTAAAAAGCTTCCAATCTATCTCTTTGTACACCACGCCATAAAGATACATGCCAAAGATAGCAAGTTGGATTACCATGGTGGCATAGGCTCCCATCTCCATGGGAAGTAGAATCTCTGGTGGAACTTTAAACCCTGCGTAATTAAATCCTATTGCTAAAAATGCAAACCAGATAACTGGCAATTTAAAGATATTTTTCAAAGACTCATTAACAGAGTAACTACCTCGTCCATAGAAATAAACACCCACGATATAAACTAAAAAAACATTTACTAAATTGATAATGCTTGTGTAGATGATAGACTCTGTGCCAAAAAGTGCGATACCGAGAGGAATTCCTAAATTTCCAGTATTTCCTACGATACTTGCAACTGTAGCGATAGAACGCTCTTTTTGCTCTTTAAAAAGTAGATGGGAAAATAGAAAACTTACAGCCAAAGCACAAGCCATAACAAGCATAAAAATAAGTGGTGCAGTTAAGACAGATGCATCAATCTCTTTTGTGGTCAATCCCCAAAAAACGAGTATGGGCTGTAGAAAGTAGATGGAGAAAAGAACAAGCGTCTTTTCATCCATTTTCTCTTGGAAAATTTTCTTTGCAAGATACCCTAAAAGGATAAAAAAGTAAATTCCTCCAAGAGAGAGAATAAGACTCATCTATTCAAATAGTTCAGACTTATTACTCTTTAAATGCTCAACTGCTTCTATGATCTCTTTGTATCCCATCTCACCATCATCATCTTCAAACACATCATCAAGACCATCGATATATGCTTTAACCGCTTCTTCAAGATTTCCCTCTTTAACACCTGCAAAATGAAGTGTCGCCTCTAACATATCTGCCAAATGGATCGTTAAATCCTCTATCTCGTTCTCTAACTCTTTACTCATAATTCTCTCCTATTGTCATAATATCTTGCACTTGCTCTTTAACCACATCATATATAAATGAGTCTTTAAAGTCATCAAACCGTCCGCCACTTGCATTAGCATGACCACCACCATTAAATAGTTTTTTAGCGATCATACTGACATCTGCTTTGTTATTTGCTCTCATGCTGATGTTTTTACGCCCATTGATATCCATAAAAAAATCAAAATCAGGATTTTTCACTAAAAACTCATTTCCAATAATCGAAGTATTTCCTATCGAATAGGTTAATATACCACGATATCCATTGTAAGTCACACTAAGTTCATCTCGTTTTTCAGTCAACATCTTGACCACAAAATGAGACACCAAATTTTCTAAAGTATTATCTTCTTCTTCTCTAAAAAAACTTTTTTTCAAACCATGAATACTATCATCCAACACAATATGTGCATTTTCAACACTCAAATACTCTTGTGCATTTTCAAGTAAATCAAAGATATAGTCACTATTTGTCTCATTGAATAGTATACGATTGACTTCTCTAGCCCCTGAAACAATCCTCATATAAACTTTTCCAAGTTCAAAATACTCACTATCACTTAACCAAATATCTACAGCGTTTACAACATCAACATACTTTTCCATCGAAGAGATATCATAACCCTTTTCTAAAAAATAGTCATAAGTTATCTTTGTCGCACATCGTTTAACATCTAAATGATACCAGTCATATTTTGCAGCGCAATCAGCCCCGGTTTTATGATGGTCAAGTAGTAATATATCTATATTTTTTATCGACTCATCCACCATTTTAACGAGTTTTTTAGCTTGTTGAAGGGTTAAATTCAGATCCGTAATAAGAACAAGGTTTTCACCATGGATATCTCTCTCAATATCCCTAATTATTTGTTCTAATCTCTGATCAATCTCTTTTCCATAATTTGAGTTATAATAATTTATCTGCTCAAAACACCTCTTGGTAATCAATTGACAACTATAACCATCCAAGTCAATATGTGACAGATGAAAAACTTTCATTAATTCTCCTAAAGTTCAGGTACATCTACCGAAGCCAATACCTCAAACTGTGTTGTTGGATCTACTTCAGCATGAGAGAGAACAACCACATCTAGATTAAATTTGACAAAAATTTCCGCCAAAGATTTTCGAAGATTTGGATCAACGATTAAAATCACAGGAGCAACTCCTGTTTGTAAAATTTTAGTCGCTTCATCACTCACTTTTTGTACTAGTGAGTTTATCTGACCTATGTTTAAAAGAAGGTCTTTTAATCCCTCTTTCTCTTGCAAATGTTCAAGAAGTTTTTGCTCAGTGGGTGCAGCAAAAGTCATAAGTTTTAAAGTACCATCATCACTTTTGTATAGTTTTGTAATGATACGGGAAAGTTTTGCTCTAACTTGTTCAACTATGATATCACTATTTTTGGTAACCTCAGCGACATCACTAACAGTCTCTAATATCGTAAGCATATCTTTGATAGGAATTTTTTCAGCTAACAGTTCTCTCAAAACCCTCTGAATCAGCCCAGTACTAGCCACTTTTTGTACATCTTCAATCACAACAGGATGACTCTTTTTGACATTTTCCATTAACTCATTAACATCTTGACGTGTGAGTAACTCTTGTGCGTATTTTTTGACTAACTCACTAATGTGTGTAGATATAACCGTAGAAGGATCCACAACGGTATACCCCTTGGTAATCGCTTCCTCTTTATCAATCTTATCCACCCAAATCGCATCCAATCCAAATGCCGGCTCTTTAGTCTTAACGCCCTGCATCTCTTCACTTACTAATCCACTATCCATCGCCATGAATTTTTCAGGATAGATCTCTCCATGTCCAATATCCACACCTTTTAAAAGAAGTTGATAATGGTTTGGTCCTAAATGTAAATTATCTCTTATTCGTAGCTGCGGGATTAAAAACCCAAAATCCGTCGCAATTTTTCGCCTCATACTTTTAATCCGCTCTAACAAATCCCCTTGCATGGCTGGATCTGCAAGTCGAATAAGTTGATATCCAAGCTCTAACTCTAAAACTTCCTGTTTTAAAATATCTTCTAAGGCTTTCTCCTCTTCTTCTCTAAGCTCAGTCGCGGACTTTTTCTGTGCTTCTCCCTCTTTTTCAGCCTCTTGTTCCATACTCACTTCCGTAGGTTCAAGCGCTCCCTCATCAGAGACTTTGATAAAATACCCCATGACCAAAAATATAAGCCCAACAAAACCAAGTGAAAAAGTTGGAAGACCAGGAACCATTGCAAACATCATCAAGATAAACCCAACGATAAAAAGCGTTTTATAATCATTCAGAAGTTGGTTTACCGCAGCATCAGCAAAACCCTCTCCACCTTTGTTACTTCTTGTGATGGTGATACCCGTAGCCGTTGACATGATAAGCGCTGGAAGTTGAGAAACCAAACCATCACCAATAGTTAGTATCGTAAATGTAGCCGCACTATCACCTGCACTCATGTCATGTTGAAACATACCAATTAAAAAACCACCAGTAAGATTGATAAGTGTGATGATGATACCCGCAACCGCATCACCTTTTACAAACTTACTCGAACCATCCATGGCTCCGTAAAAGTTTGCCTCTTGAAGAATTGCTTCTCTTCTCTCTCTGGCTGCACTCTCATCAATCAAGCCAGCATTTAAATCCGCATCAATCGCCATCTGCTTACCTGGCATCGCATCAAGTGTAAACCTAGCTGCAACCTCTGCAACTCTAGTCGAACCTTTGGTAATAACCATAAAGTTAATCAAAACTAATATGATAAAAACAATCACACCGATAACATAATTTCCACCCACAACAAATTGACCAAATGAGCTGATAATATCACTCACAGCATCAGGACCATTATGCCCTTCAGAGAGAATCATCCTTGTAGTTGCAATGTTTAGTGAAAGTCTAAAAAGTGTGACGATGAGGATTAGTGTGGGAAAAGTTGTCAAATCTGTAGGTTTTGGAACATACAAAGAGATCATCAAAATCAAAACAGAAAGTGCAAGAGAAATAGTCAGGAAAAAATCTAAAATTACACTAGGAAGTGGTACGATAATAATCGCTATAATTGCGATTACAAAAAAGACCATCGTTAAATCTTTGGACTTTGCAAGAGGTGCGAGCAGTTTTAAAACTGTGCCTTGCATACCAGCACTTTTCCCTGTAGCCAAGATAATCCTTAAAGATATTTATCTTTAGGATAATATCATAAAATATCTTTTAGTGTCATCTCCGCTAAAAACTCATCTATTTTATTTTGAAACTTATTTAAAAATGGCCAGATCATACAAAACTCACCTTTTCCAGAAGGACAATGACTTGCCTCTTGCGCACATTCAAAAACTACAATAGGTTTTTTCTCTGCAATCTCTATCACTCGTTTTATCGATATATCTTCAGGCTTTTGATTTAGAGTAAATCCACCTTTAGCACCTTTGTAGGATTTTAAAATCCCCTCACGAGCCAATCCTTGAAGCACTTTTGCCAAAAAACTTCTTGAAATATTCAATCGTTTTGAGAGTGTATCTACATCTTCAGGAGCACTTTGTCTAGCAATCAGAATCAATGAGAGCATGGCATATTCACTTGCTTTTGTCAGTAACATATGACTCCTATTTCCTATTAATAAGGCTATTATTATCTTAATTGTAACTAAAAAATATTAAACATCTATTATCAACAAAGTTTTATACCATTAATTATAAGTTTTTTTATATTTATGCTACAACGGGTCTTAAATATACTAGGTAAGGAAAACAGATGAAATCACTTATTTTGATACTATATTTATTGTCTACAATAAACGCAGATAAAGATATGCAAGCGTTACAATTTGATGGAATCAGCACAAGCTATAAAGAGAAAGATATTTTTATCAAAAGATTAACACATCCAAAATGTTTAAAAGCAGGTATCACACCTGAAAATATTTTTGGCGGGGACTTAGCAGGAGAAAAAGTTCCAAAAGAGTGTCAAAAAAGTTTTGTCACTTCTTTAGGTGTCATACAACCTATGAAAATTGATAGTAAGATACATACAGTAGGGGAACTTGAAGTATTAAAATTTTTACAGCTATTAGATTTTGACCCTGAAAAATACGCCCTAGTTGATGCAAGAAAGCATCCTTGGTATGAAAAACTCACGATTCCTCACTCTGTAAATATTCCTTATACAGAGATTGCCTATGATGAAGATTTTTCAAAAGATTTTGAAAGAAACTTAAAGCTGCTCAATATCAAAAAAGATAAAAATGGAAAATTAGATTTTTCTCTTGCAAAAGAAGCGATTGTGTTTTGTAACGGAAGCTGGTGCGTACAATCAGCCCATGCGATAAAAGCCCTTATAAAAATTGGATATCCAAAGAAAAAACTTTTTTGGTATAGGGGAGGATTGCAAGATTGGATAGGATTAGGATTTACGGTAATAAAACCGTAATCCAACTATCTAAAAAACTTTTTCATTGCTGAAAACAACAACCTCATCATAGTAGAATTTTTACCTGTGATTTCATTGATAAATTGATCATAAGTTTTACCTTCTGCTTCTAACAGTGCATTTAAGTATTTTCCTGATCCATCCATGCCACTTTCTTTTTCAATACTAACTAACTTTTTATAGAGTGGCTCAATTGCTGTAATTGCCTTTCTTGGTGCTGCTGTTCTATAAGCAAAATATCCAGCTATATCATTTGTAACTTTATCTACTTTTATTTCAAAATCAGTTACTACCCAATAATAGCGACCATCTTTTGCCATATTTTTAACTACTGCTGTAATATTTTGACGATTTTCTATTCGTTTCCATAAAAGTTGAAATACAATTTTTGGCATATCTGGATGACGAATGATGTTATGATTCTTACCAATGAGCTCTTCTTCCGTATAGCCAGCTATCTCAACAAAATATTCATTTCCATATTCAATAAACCCTTTTGTATCTGTTTTACTCAAGATATATTTTTTTGGATCCAAAATAATCTCTTCATCAATTGGAGTAACTTTTTTTGAAGTTATAGGTTCCTCTGCAGGCTCATTTATGAGTTTATCTAAAGAAAACGTTGATGAAGCAACCTCTTGGACATCAACTTCTTCTATGACTATTTTTTTTAAACTACTATCTTCGACTGGAGGTTTTTTTCTAACTGCTATCATGACCACTTTTCCTTATCGTAATTGAAATTTGTAATATCTTCTAATATCGACATATATAAAAATAAATTAAAGAATATTTTGTAATTTATATAAATTATAGTATTATTAAAAATCAATATATTAAGTAGACTTCTTGCATAACCCATAAAGTTTGAGATATTTGTCAGAGTGCATTAATTTTTTGAAATCAAAATTGAGTAATAGCCGTAGCTATTGCGATGTTTTTATTTTAAAAAAGTGATGTACGCTGATAAATATATCTTCTTTCATGGGTTATAGAAGAAGTCTAGTATAAAGGAAAACATTGCATTCTGTAGAATTTAAAACAGAAATAGTTGGTGGTATTATAAAAGTTCCACAAGAGTACAAAGATTTGCAGAACAGTTATGTTTCACTTACTATCACCATAGAGAATGATGCAAGACAAAATCCCCAAAATAGGCTTAAAGACAATATACAAACATTAGACTTTTCAAGATGTGAAGTTACATGTTTTGAAGGCATAAACCCTGTAGATTATCAAAGAAAGATCAGAGATGCAAAATAGATACCTAATAGATACAAATATCATTATTTATTCTATAAATGGCGGTTTAGAGTTACCTGAGGCTTCTTATTATATGAGTCAAGTATCATATAATGAAATTTTCTCTTATAAAAAGATGAGTGAGGAAGAGGCACTTTCTATCAAAAAAGTATTAGACCAAATAGAGATTTTAGACACAAACAATACTATAGCACACAATACTACTCAAATCCAAAAAAAGTATAAGTTATCTACCGCTGATAGCACTATTTGCGCTACTGCTCATACCTATAGCCTTACTTTAATCACCAATGATAAGGCACTTCACCAAGTTACTGAGATAGAAACCGAGCTTTTTTACTTCGCATAATCATAAGATATGAACTGCTAACCAGATAGTTCCCTCTTTTACAGCTATCAACCTATGCGCTGTTTTCCTTTTAACAAAACAGTAATCTCCACTTTTTAAGGCTACTTCTTCTTCATCTATCACAACTGTTGCAGCACCTGAAATCAAGATAAACCATTCATCCTCTTCTTGTATCATAATCTCTTGGTCAATTTTAGAGGAACTAACGATACGCTTTATCGTGACATTTTTCTTTTCAAGCAGTGTTTCAAAAGATTCACCAACTATTGGTAATTTAGTATTTTTAAATATAGAATTTTTCATTTAAAAGTCCAAAAGATATTTTATTTTATTATAGCAAACATAATGAAAGAGCTGATAAGAGTCATTATATTGTATTTAGCAGCACACAGAAAAGATAAAATGTAACATAATCTATAATTATAGTAACAAATAGCATATTATAAGTTTTATTTATACTTTTATCTGCTATAATTTTACACATGGATGATGAATACAAAATAAAAAACATAGCAGGATACCTAGCAAAGGTATTCTTAACCAACCCGCTTACCATGATACTTGGTATCTCAATTATCGCTCTTGGATATATCTCACTTATCACGATGCCTAGAGAAGAAGATCCTCAGATTCAAGTTAGTGGTGGTTCGGTTATCGTAGCAATGCCAGGAGCGAGTCCCCAAGAGATTACCAATGTCATCATCAAACCACTAGAGAGACGCTTATCAGAAATTAAAGGTATTGACCATATATATGGTACGGCTATGAACAACTTTGGGATGGTCAATGTTCAGTATATCATCGGAGAAAACAGAGAATCCTCAAACCTAAAACTTTATGATAAAGTGATGCAAAACTTGGATGGGCTTCCTGCAGGAACCATGCCTCCGCTTATCAAGCCATTTGATATCGATATCGATGTTCCTATCTTGACAATTGCCTTTTATAAAAAAGAGGGTGCCTCCATTGACAATATTGAACTTTACAAAAGGATAAGAGAGCTCCAACAAGATATCAACGCCATTGAAAATGTCTCAAAAAGTAATCTAAAAGGTGCAAAGCGTCCACAGTTCAATGTCATGATAGATTTGGATAAACTCTCAGGTTATCATATCTCTTTAGGACAAGTTGCACAATCGATAAAATCAATTTCAACCAATGCTCCCGATATCGACTCACCAACGAGTGGAAACTCTTTGATTATATTTGGTATCAAAAATGCCATTGAAGATATCGACGACCTTAAAAACCTCATCGTTGCACAGTACTTAAACTCACCGATATATCTCAAAGATATCTCTGATATCGAATATAGTTATGAGATACAAAATTTCAAATCTGTTGATATTACTTATAAAGAAAATAACAAAACCATTGACGGCGGTGACCAAATCACGATGGAAGTTTCAAAGCTCAAAGGGACAAATGCCGTCACCATAGCCGAAAAAGTGATAGAAAGATTAATAGAATCAAAAGTTGAGCTCCAAGAGAGTGGTGTTGGGTATATCATCACGAGAAACTATGGGGAGCGTGCAAATGAAGCGGTAAATGAACTAGTGCACCATCTACTGCTTACCATTTTTATCATCGCCCTTATCTTGATACCATTTTTAGGATGGAGAGAATCTTTGGTGGTTACCATCGCCGTACCGATGATTTTGGCTGCCACACTCTTTTTAGCTATGATGACAGACCAGACGATTAACCGTATCACACTCTTTGCATTTCTCCTCTCTTTGGGGCTTATCGTAGATGATGCGATTATCGTTATTGAAAATATCCATAGACACATGCATCTTGAAGAGTCTAAAGATAAGGATTTTAGTGAGATCATCATAGAAGCAACAGATGAGATAGGACCTGCGACAAATATCGCGACCATTGCCATCATGTTGACTATGATTCCGATGGCATTTGTGGGTGGAATGATGGGGCAGTTTATGCTCCCTATTCCACTCAATGTTCCAGTAGCTCTTGCTATGTCTCTTTTTGTTGCTTATGTTTTTACACCCTACTTAGCAAAAAAACTTATCAAACGACCAAGCCATAATCATAATGATCATAAACCCAAAAAATCACTTTTGAAAAAGATACAAGAGATTATCACAACTAAAGCTAAAGCGAGTCTTTCGTGGAAAAAATAATATATAATATCCTAAACTCTAAATTCAAAAAAAGAGCAGTTATCGCTATCGTACTTTTAACACTTGCAGCCTCTATCATATTGATACCTACTAAACTTGTTTTAGCAAAAATGTTACCAGGGAAAAGTGCAAATACTTTTACCATATATGTAGACACACCAACTAATAGCTCTATCAAAGAGACTGGATCAGTTACCTCTTGTATCGTTGATTTTCTCAAAAATGAGAAAGAAATTATAAACATGGAAGTCTACCTCGGACAAGGTGCCCCTCTAGATTATGCTGGTCTGGTTAAAGGAAGTGCACTAAAAGGGCTAAAATCTCAAGCAGAAATCGTCATAAACTTAACAGATAAACACCATAGAGATGAACCCTCATTTATGATGGTTCACCGCATACGCCCTCTTATCAGCAAAGCTTGTGATCTAGTTATCCCAAATACAACCATCAAGTTTATAGAGATGCCCTCAGGTCCTCCAACACTAGCGACAATCGTGGTAGAGCTTTATGGAAAAGATGCAAAACTGACACGCTCTACTGCTGAAAAGGTTGCCAAACTTTTTGGAGAGATAGAGGGATTAGTAGATATCGATATCATGCAAGATACCCTTTATACTAAGTTTGAACTCGTGCCAGATAAAGAGAAGATCATACGAAGTGGACTGAGTGTTTCACAAGTAAATAATATCATCTATCTTGCATTTCAAGGGCATCAAGTTGCAGTTAAAAACACACGAGACCAACAAGATCAAATCCCTATATATGTTAGGCTGAGTGATGAAACTAGAACAGTTGATGATGGAACCAAAGATGCACTAGTTACTAAACTATCCTCTTTAAAACTTATGAATCAACAAGGTGTTATGGTTCCCCTTCGTGAACTGGTAGAGATAAACCCTATAGTGTCAAGCCCTGCCATCTTTAGAAAAAATCTTAAAAACCTTGTTACCATTACCGCAGAGTGTGACTTGGTAAGTCAAGTCTATCCTCTTTTGGAAGCGAAAGAGAAGATTTTAGAATCCTTTTCAGATAAATTTTTTGCCACCACCGTACCTGGGATAACCACCTTTATGTTTGATATTGATCTAGTCGATAGAAACAGCGGTCAAAAGATGCTCCTTCGTTGGGATGGAGAGATGAAAGTATCACTTGATACTTTTAGAGATCTAGGCGGTGCTTTTATCTCGGCACTTGTACTGATGTTTTTACTTATGGTTGTCTATTACAAATCATTTGCACTTAGTGGAATTGTTCTAGCAGGAAGTTTTTTATCTATCATTGGAGTTTTATTTGGACACTATATCACAGACCAAATAGCACTTATATTTACGGGTGTCAACTTCTTTCTAACCGCTACTTCACTGATAGGATTTATCTCATTGATGGGAATTAGTGCAAGAAGTTCACTACTTCTCATTGACTTTTCAAAGTCACTCATAGCTGATGGCATGGAGAGAAAAAGAGCAATTGCCGTTGCAACGGCTACAAGAGCAAAACCTATCATGTTAACTGCTGTTGCAATTATCTTAGGAAGTCTTCTTTTAGCAACTGATCCGATATTTGGTGGATTGGGAATAGCACTGATATTTGGCTCTATGGCATCGACACTTGTATCACTGTTCTTTGTTCCAGTACTTATGGATAATACAGCGGCTATGATGCCAGATTTTGAATCTTAATAACACTAAAGTATGTAGAGTGGATAAAATCCACCAAATTATGTCGTCACAGAAAAAGATATCATCACGGACAAAGATATTGTTTGGTTAACATTATAAAGGTGGATTTTATCCACCCTGCAAAGCTAATATGAAAGAGTTAGAAGGCAAAAAGGTTGGTTCTACCAACCCTATATTTTAATAAGGTTTCGGAGGATCCCTAAACTCGATATCAATCTTCGCAAACATGCCAGGGAAAATCATCTCATGGTCTTTTTTAAACTTGATTCTTATCGCAAAAGTATGTGCCATAGGGTTTGCGCTAGGCACTATAGACTTGATAGTTCCTCTCATTTTATGATTTAAAGAGGGTATCTCTATATCTACCATCTGTCTTGGTCGTATTTTTAAAAGGTCTGACTCTACCACTTGTGCTTCTATCTCTAAATGGTCTAGATCTACAAGTACCATAGTAAGCATACCCGGTACTATCAAATCTCCAACACGAATATTCTTTTGAACAATTATCCCATCATTTGGAGCAAATACTTCCAAATAATCAGCGATAGTCGCCATCTGCTTAACTTTTTCCGCTGCACTTTTTACCATTGCTTGAGCGGCGGCCAATCCAGCAGATACATTGTCGGCTATGACATCCATATCTTCAAGGTCAAATTTACTGCTCCCTCCACGCTGAAGTCTGGCTCTATTTCTTTTTATAGAATCCATGCGGGTTCTATACATATCTACCATAATTTCAGCTTGTTCAAGTGCAAGATCTGCTTGATTTTTCATGATATCAAACTCAGCAGACTCCAACTCAAAAAGTGTATCTTCTCGTCTAACCTTATCACCAATCTCAAAATAAATACGCTTAACATAGCCCATATAACGAGCACCAATCATCTTTTGGTTGTCTGAAATAACTGTGCCTGTAACCCTAAAACTTCCCGCCGATAAACCAAGTGAAAGTACAAAAATCGATAATAATATTTTTCTCATCATGACGCCTTTTTTTATAATGTAAAATTATATTATAATTTTGTAGAATTATAACTTAAAATAATATGCATATTCCACCTTTACGATTAATTAATTATTCTGTGATACAATATATTTAATTATAATTTTAAGGGAATATTATGAAAATTTTATTACTGATCATACTTTTTTGCAGCACTATTTTAAGCGATACTTACTACTATGAATATGGGAAAAAAATACAACTCACTAAACTAAAAGAGACAAGAGCCTCTAATGATACAAATATCACTTATTATCAAAACAGTTCTGGACAAAAAGTTGGAGTTAAAAAAGAGATTATTGTGAAGTGTAAAAACGTTTCATCATGTCAAGATGTTTTTAAAAAATATAACCTTAATCAAATAGAAAACTTAACCTCAAAAATTATCTTAATCACATTAAAAGCAGATATTGATCCTTTTGAGCTCTCACAAAAATTATCATTAGAGGACGATATCGAATTTGCACATCCAAACTTTATTAAGAAACGAAAGAGACGGTAATGCACAAAAATTTAAAACTATTTATCCTTTTACTAGTGTTATTCTCAACAGCATGCCGTAATGATAGAGTGATCGTAGAAAATGGTTTTGATACCTTTAGAGCATACGGAAAACTAAATGCCATCAAAGCAGTTAAAATGGCTCAAAGCTTCAACAATACCGCAGGATCTGACGCAAATTATGATTTAACCCAAATTCAAAATGAACCCTATTATAATTATGCATGGCACTTTGCATATGATCCTAATTTTGGTCAATTTTTTGGAGTAGACCAAGAAGCACATATCCATATAGAAGAGGCTTGGAAGATTACAAGAGGAGAAGGTGTGATTGTAGCGGTCATCGATGCTAGCAATTTTGATTGGAAGCATGAAGATCTTAGATCAAATGTCATTAGAACATTTAATTCAGATGAAGACAACAACAATATCACAAACCCAGGAGATAGTGATGATTTCTCTCATGGGTCTACTGTAGCTGGTTTTATCGCATCTCCAATTAATGGAATTGGACTGATAGGGGCTGCCCCTGAAGCAAAACTAATGTTAATCAAACAGATAGATCCAAGTGATAGTGCTACGATAAAAGCATTTGAATATGCAAGGCAACATGGTGCTACCGTTATAAATAATAGTTGGGGAACAAATAATGTCTCCCAAGCGGTAGCAAGTGCACTTCAAGAGTTAAAAGATGACGGAATTACAATTATATTTGCTAGTGGAAATGATGCTGAAGATATGGATGATGCTTCC
>DQTU01000135.1 GCA_015662615.1 Campylobacterales bacterium
AAATATCCTCTATCTCCTGATGAGTTAAAAAAGATGCAGATGTGGCTCGCATGTATGAGAATGATTTGTGATACGCCGTATATCTTGGATCAAGAGCTAAAAGAGTCGCCCAAACTTGATGAGCTTATGCCTATTTTGGATGATATATTTGAAGATGAGAGCAAAAAGATTATCATATTTTCAGAGTGGGAGAGGATGCTTAGGCTTTTGCTTGAGAGATTGGATGCAAAAAATATTTCTGTGGCTATGCATACTGGTTCATTAAATCAAGATGCAAGAAAAAAGGAGATAAGAAAGTTTAAAAAAGATAAAGATTGCAGGGTCTTATTGTCTACTGATTCTGGAAGTGTGGGGTTAAATCTCCAAGTTGCATCAGTTGTTATAAACTTAGATATACCATGGAATCCTGCAAAACTAGAACAAAGAGTTGCTAGAGCTTGGAGGAAAAATCAAAAAAATTCAGTTTCAGTTATAAATCTTATCACAGAAAACAGTATAGAAAACAAAATACTCTATCTAATAAAACAGAAACAGTCGCTATTTGACAATGTTATCGACGGTTTTGGAGAAGATGAACAACCGCTTCCAAGCAATAGAAGTGAAATCATCGAAAACTTAATGAAAGTATTTGAAGAGGCAGATAAAAAACCAAGTAAAAAAGTGGATATCACTACCATTACAGAGGATCTCGTAGCAAGGTTTGATAAAAAAATCTCCTTTGTTGCAGAAAATAAAAAAACGACTTAAAAAGATAGAGAAAAATTATAAGAGACTTTTGGGTGTTGTTATGAAGTTATAAGAAAGGCTCTACCCCCTCCTAAACACAACACCCTTAAACCGCTCCCCCATAAAAGAGGGATCGATCAACACTTTCGCCCTATTCATCTCACTCTTATAAGTTTTCTCATCTACATTTTTTTGTAACTCATCCAAAAGAGCAATCATCCCAAACTCTACAAGCATCGCCATCTGAGTTTTAAACAATTCCAGCTTTACACCCTCACTCTCAAATGCATCTATCAAATGTTCAAAATTGACATCGTAAGTGATATCGCTTATTTTATAAAGAGATTCTATTGTTACCTCTTTTGGTTTTTCGGTTTCTATGGTCATAAAATCCGTCAAAGCAAAAAATGGATAGGTTTTATGTTCATGGTAGATGCGAATGGAAAAATCATTTCTCTTCCCTTTGTCTCCATAATCAAAAGTTACAAATTCAAACTTATCAAATGCTCCATAAAGGCTTTTAGCAAAAGCTTCATAAGCTGTACCTACCTCTCCACTTTTGATTCCGTACTTTTCACAATGAGCTTTTACATCCTCAGTCTGCTCTTTAAACTCTGGGGTAAAACCATCCATAAAAAGCATCTTATCCTCTTTTACAAGCTCACATGGGAAGGCATCAAAAATTTCATTGGCTACAACATACGCACTTTTTTTACGCACTTTTTCCAAACTATCAAAATGTTGTAATGTTACCAAATCCCCAAATGACTCTTCAAAATATTTCAGTTGTGCTTTAATATTTTCAGGATAGGGTTCAATGATCACAAACTCCAAACTTTTTAAAAGTTTTGGTCTAAGAGTATAAATAAACTGCACGATATCAGCCAACATATACCCTTGATGTGCACCAATTTCAACTATGGCACAATTTTCATCTAAAAAGCCCTCGTCGATGGAGTAAATGAGCCTATTTGCGATACTTCCTCCAAAAAACATACTTGAACTTACAGCGGTGTAAAAATCCCCGCCTTTTCCAATTTCACGGTATTTTGAGTAGTAGGCATCTTCGCCGTAAAGCCACTGGGTCATAAAGGTACTAAATTGCATCGCTCATCTTTACATAAAGTTTTAAAATTTCTAATTGTCTCTCGATATCGTATATTTTGGCATCATAAGAAGCGATACTTTTTGAATTTTCAAGCGTTGTGACATCCAACTGGGTTTTTTCTCCAGCATTTAATCCATCTTTAGCATTGTTTACCAAACCATCATAAAGTGCCAAATCTTTTTGAGCAATTTCTACCCTTTGCCCTAAAATATCGATACTATTTTCCAAACTCAAAAACTCTCGTTTTGTTGCTTCTTGTTGCTCTTTGAGTGCAATTTTTGCTTTTAGATACTCCAATTTTCTTATCTCGATATCTCGTCCACGATTGATGGCAAACAGGGGCATGGATACTCTTGCACCGTAACTTTTGTATTCTGTTGCTTGTTTAAAAAACTGTATTTCGTCATCTTTGTGGTTATAATCACCATAGAGTGAAACTGTTGGAAGGTAGTTTGAAATGGTCATGTTCTTAAGCTCTCTAGCTTGTTCATTTTCCTCTTTTAATTTTGCGATATCAAGATTTTTTTTAACAAACTCCTCTTTAGTGACACTTTTAAAATGTGGTAATTCAATCGTTTTATAATCCACATCACTAATGTTTTCAAAACTTTTCAGCGTTGAGAATTTCAAAGCTTTGAGGTTTAAAAGTTGATGTTCAAGCCCTGTTTTTTTCAAAATTGCAGAGTCTAAAAAACTACTATCCAAAAGCCCACTATCAAACTGCTCTTTTTTCCTTTGGATATCAATCTTTGCATTTTCAACACTTAATAATGCTTTTTGGATTTCTAAATCAATTTTTTTGAGGTTTAAAACTCCATCATAGAGACTCTTGATAAGATTTGACTCTTTTATCCTAAACGCAACATCTTTAAAAGCTTTGTTAGCATTTGAGTATCGAATCGCAAAGTAGATACCGCCACTTTTAAAAACCGGTTGATTAAAAGAGACTCGAAAGTATTTTGAAGTGCCTAAAGTACCTACTTGGTCACTTTTTGAGTAACTGTAAGATGCCACAATTGGCTCTATCCAATCATATTTTAGACTTGTGGCACTTTTTTCATTGACTTTTTTCTCGATTTCAAGTGTTTTTTGTTTCTCATCACTCAAATACTCTGTACCGCTAACGGCAAACAGAGAACTTGTGATGAAAAGGCTAAGATAACTTACTAAACGCAATTTCGACTCTTTTGAAACCTTCATCTAATTCCTCTTTTGTGATTGTGATAGGCGGTAGAAAACGAAGTGTATTTCGTCCGGCTTTGAGAACTAAAACTTTCTCATCAAATGCATTTTTTATAAGCGCTGTTAAAGTTTCACTATCTTTGATACGAAGCCCGCGCATAAAACCCAAACCAACTTCTTTTTGAATTTCGTTTGGATAATTTTCTGCTAACTTTTCTAAATGCTTCTCAAAATACAACATGGCTTCATCAAGTCCACCGCTATTTTTATAATCTTCCAAGATATCAAGAACTTCCAAAGCTGCGGCACAAACAAGATAATTCCCACCAAATGTACTGCCATGGTCACCGGGATTGAAAATATCTTTCAGAGTGGTCATAACTGCTCCTATTGGAACACCACCACCAAGACCTTTTGCAACGGTTATGATTTCTGGGTTTATCTCATAAAGATTAGAGGCAAAAAGCTCCCCTGTTCGATAAATTCCTGTTTGAACTTCATCAATAATCAGTAAAATATCACGCGCTTTTAAAAACTTTTCAAGCTTTTGAACTTTTGCTTTTTCCTGAGACTCTACTCCACCCTCCCCTTGCACCAACTCTATCATAACTGCAATAGTGTGATCATCACAAAGTGCTTCTATATCATCCATAGTTTTAGCATATACAAAACCATCAGGGTAAGGTCCAAAATAGTTATGCATGGACGCTTGTCCTGTAGCTTTTAGTGTTGAAATGGTTCGTCCATGAAAAGAGTGTTCAAGCGTGATAACTTTATATCGTTTTGGTTTCCCTTCAACTTCGCCATACTTTCTGGCAATTTTTATCGCACCCTCATTTGCTTCTGCACCGCTGTTTGAGAAAAAACATCGCATGTCATAACCACTAAGCTCCACTAACTTTTTTGCTAATTTTGCTTGGGGTTCGATAAGAAAAAGATTGGAAACATGTATGATTTTTTCAGCTTGTTCACAAATCGCTTTAGTTACCCTTTCATGGGAGTGCCCAACACTTACAACACCGATTCCTGCGGTCAAATCAATAAACTCATTACCCTTGTCATCTTTTATCACGGAACCTTTGGCAGATATGAAATTTACATAATTTCTACCGTAAGTGTGTAGTACAAAATTTTTATCCATTTTCTCAAACATAACTTAAACCTTAATTATTTATATATTACAACAATTTATAATTGATTTTATCTTTATATTTATTAAGATTTGTTACAATCTTACATAAAACGAACGGATGGAAAATGACAATGGGCACAGGATTAAACAAGTTTATCGGCTTTTTACTTCTACTGGGTAGTGTAGGTGCTGTAGCGTGGCAAGCACTTTTCTATCTTTTGAGAGATTAAGCAATGGCACAAACAAAACGATATGAACCAAATAAAAACAGTAAAAAACCTTTTTTTCTCAAAGGGATTTTACTCTATCTCCTTCCGCTTCCAATTCTTTGGACACTCTTTTTTGCACTTTTAAATGGAGAGTTCAGACTTATCATCGTAAATGGAATCGCTTATGCACTATTTTTACTGGGTGCTTCAATTGCCCGTCGGGGATTTGTGATTGAAAAAGAGTATAAAAATAGCATCTTGGCAAAGGCACCAAAGATAAAATACAAAAGTATCGCTTCAGTCATTATCACAGTCGCCACTTTTTTCACCTCATACTTTGCAACGGCAAATGGGCTATTTTTAAGTATTTTATTGGGGTTTGTAGCTTTAGTGGGGTTTTATCTCTATTATGGCTTAGACCCTAGAGCGGATAAAGTCGGAGAATTAAACATCGGTGTCAGTGCCGAAGATGTGATAGAGATCACTTCAAATGCGAGAAAAAGAGTTGAAAATATCAAAAAACTCCAACACACAATTTCGGACACCACAGTAAATGCAAAACTAGACTCCATCATCAAAGAGACGCAAAACATCATCACCGCCGTTGAAGAGAATCCCAACGACCTTTCACGAGCTCGTAAGTTTTTCAAAGTTTATCTGCACAGAACGGAGATGATCACAAAAGAGTATGCAAGCAATGTTAAAAGTAAAAATATCGACGAAAAGATGA
>DQTU01000149.1 GCA_015662615.1 Campylobacterales bacterium
CAATGTATATGCAACTGCTATCAAAGGTGAGAGAACTGGTATCATGACTGTTATGATGGCTAACTTACTTGCTCTTGCTGGTTTATACCTTGCAGGTATGTTCTATACTGACAATATCTCAGTTGATCAATTCTGGTGGTGGTGGGTTATACATCTTTGGGTTGAAGCTACTTGGGAAGTTTATGTTGCTACTATAGCTGCATGGGCACTTATTAGACTTATTGGTGCTAGTAGAGAAGTTGTTGAGATGTGGTTATGGATTGAAGTTGCTATGCTATTTGGCTCTGGTATACTTGGTCTTGGACATCACTACTTCTGGATCGGCACACCTGAGTACTGGTGGGAAATCGGTGCACTATTCTCAGCTTTAGAGCCTGTTCCACTTATAGCTATGCTTGTTCATGTTCTATATGATTGGGGTAAACAAACTGGTAAAACTGGTAAAATGCAACTTGCTAATACTCCAGCGATGATATGGATTGTTGCTAATGGTTTTGGTAACTTCTTGGGAGCTGGTGTTTGGGGATTTTTCCATACACTACCACAAGTAAATATCTATACTCACGGTACACAGTTTACATCAAGTCATGGTCACTTGGCTTTTTGGGGTGCTTATGCAACTATCTTAATCGGTATGATGTATATGGGTATTCAAAGAGCTCATGGTGTCAAACAAATGAAAGCAACATTTTCATTTAAAATGGCAATCTGGTTATTAAATGCTGGTATGCTTGGTATGACAGTAGCACTACTTATCTCAGGATATGGTCAAGTTCTTATAGAAAGAGCACAATGGGGTGCAACTTGGGAAGGGTTCTTTATCTCTCAAAATGCAGTTTGGTTTGTTCAAGGTATGGGCTGGAGACTTGCCATGGGTGGAGTTATGCTAGTAGGTTTTGTTTTCTTAGTTATCGATTTTTTAACCATCGGTAAAAATGCAAAACTAAATGAATCAGCTTAATAAAGGAGAGCAAAATGTTTGAACCATTTACAGATGTCGTTCCTAGTTTTTTTGGAACACTAAATCAGTATCCAATGTTACTAACACTTTTTCTTCATGCTATTATTGTACTTCCAATGATTTGGATTTACAAGAGTGAGAAGAAAAAACTAGAGAGTTAAAATACTCTAACTTGAGAGGCTTTTAATTAAGCCTCTCTATTCTTTATAAAAATATAATACAATTACTACTAACTATCTAAAAAGGAATCTAATGCTTAAAAGTATAATAATATTTGGTGTCTTTGCAGGATTTCTAATCTTAGCAATTTTAAGTATTAAAGATGCTACACCAGAACATAAAGAGAAAAGAATTTATAATCTTATTCATAAATACTCCCCCTATCAACTAGAAAAAAGACTTGGTGGACTTGCTATCATAAATAAAAATACAGATAAAAAAGAGAAACCTCCTTCAGCACAAGTTTTACATCGTCTTGATGAACTTGAAAAGCAGTGGGCAAGCAAATACTTGTCACTAGAAGGTAACAATGTTTTAATAAAAAACAGTAAAACAAACACTGCTACAAAGATACCTCTACAATCACAAAAAGAGAAAGATTTTGTAATAAAATTTTACAACCTAAAAATAGGAGAAAAATAATGCAATTTTTAACACTAGAGGGTGGAAACTTAGCTATCGGTCTTTTTGTAATTTTAGCTGCACTTTTTGTAACAACGAGATCATTTATGTCAAAAAATGCATTTAAGGTAGGCTTTACAAGTGTTGTAATTATTGCAACTACTCTTATTCTAACTCATTATTATTTTACAACTGATAGAATGCACAAAGTCGAAGAAGGCTTCAATATTGGAAAAATTATCATTTGTGAGAACAAAATGTATAGAAATATTTCAAGATCACAAGAGATTAGTAAAAATAAAGGTTGGGATTTAAAAGATAATATTTTATTTTCACCAAAATATAGTAGAACTTTTCATACTGCACGATGTGTAATACATTATAAAAATAAGCCCTAATATGATGGATATACTTTTAATACTCGTTTATACAATGATTTTTTTTATGTTCTCTATATGGCCTGCAATCCATATAGTTGAATTTATAGATAAAAGACGAGAACTAAAACCTAAACTTAAAAACTTTCTTACACTCTTTTCTACAATACTTATTGCCTTTTCATTAAGTATATTTTTAAAATACGCTTAAAAATAGAGACTTCGCCTATTAAGTTAATAGAAAATTAATAATACTTGATTTAAATCAAGTTAATCACGTCAAAAAAGTTATATAATTTTAATGAAATTATGTTTTGTGATGTACTTAAAGATAAAAGGTGGGGATTTTACTCCCTAGTTAGAAAACTTTATTAAGGAGGCAAAAATATGAAGTTAGGTAAATTATTAAGTTATGTTGCAGCTGTTGGTATTACAACAGTTGGACTACAAGCGGGAACATCAAGTATGGATTTCGCAGCTAAGTATGAGAAAGAGTGTCAAGGTTGTCATGGTCCAATACATCAAGGTGGTGTTGGTTCAGATTTAAGAGCTAAAGCTCTTAAGAAGAAAAATGCAGAGAGTCTAGCTGCAACTATTATGAACGGTGTTCCAAATACAGCTATGCCAGCATGGAATTCAACTTTCTCAAAAGATGATGCAGCTGGTATGATTAACTGGTTAATGGATTGGAAAAATACTGTTGAGCTAACACTTGATCTTGAAGAAGTTAAAAAAACTTGGACAAAATTAGCAGATGTTGATGCACTTGCAAAAAAATATCCTGTATCTAAAGATGGTGCAATGACTTACAAAGGTGCTGAAGTTGCAAATGTAAAAGATATTACATTTGCAACAGAAAGAGATGCTTCTTTAGTTGATTTTATTGATTCAACAACAGGTAAAGTACTTTCTCGTCATAAAGCTGGATTTGCTGTTCATGTTACAGTAACAAACAAAGCAAATCCAAGATATGCTTACTCAATCTCTCGTTCAGGCAAACTGAGCATGTTTGATATAGCATCTCCAGGACAACCAGCACTTGCAACTGTTCAAGTTGGTCAAGAGTCTCGTGGTCTTGCAGTTTCTCCAGATGGTAAATATGTAATAGCTGGTAACTACAATCCAGGTGGTGCAGTTTTATGTGATGCCCATACACTTGAGCCACTAAAAGCTTTTGACACAAGTAGAGTAATCGATCCTGATGGTCAAATTGGTCCATCTCGTGTTGCTTCTTTAGCTGATACTCCTTATGGTCCATACTTTGCAATGGCACTTAAAGATGGTGGTCATACATATATTATAGATTATTCAAAACCAGGTTTCCCAATCGTTGGAGATATTCCAAACATTGGTAAGATTCTTCATGATGCATTTTTAAATGAAGATAAAGGTGAAGATTTTGGTAGATACTTTATGATTGCTTCTCAAGGATCTGATGTTATTGGTATTGTTGACTTCAAAGAGAAAAACTTGGCTGCAAA
>DQTU01000200.1 GCA_015662615.1 Campylobacterales bacterium
TTGATGAGTTGCGTGAGTGGATTGAAACCATGGAAGATGATGAGATTAAGGCTCGGTTGATTGGGGCTTTAGGGGGGTTTGAGGGGTATCGGTAGTCAAAACCAAACATGAAAAAAAAACAGAGTCAGGGATTAACTCTTAACTTTTTTTGTCCTTGTTTTGTTTGTTTTAGAGCCTCCAAAGAAGTGTTGCTTTAGAGCCTTGCAACTAAGAGGATTAAAACTTACCTCATGGTAAGAAAACATTACAAAATGAAATATTTTCTTACCTTTTTTAAAATCTCTGATAAAATACCTCCAAAGAAAAAGGTGCTATAATATGAAAGAGTTAGAAATCATAGGTAAAAAGATTGAGATTTACAAGGTAAAGTTACTTCTGTTTATGGCGATTGCTGGTGGGAGTTGGGTTTATGCTTTAAAACTAAGTGAAATGGTTTTTGTAGTTTTACTTTTTGGAGTGTTTATCGTAGCGTATTATGGTGTTTCGTTAAATATGATGAGACTGAGTGATTTACAATTTGAACTAGAAAGGATTAATAGTGGTTGAAATGATTTTTATTTTAGGACTTATCTTTAGTCCTACATTGGCTTATGTTGCACATAAAAAAAGTGGAAAATTGCAGACTATTTTTAATAAGTGCTGGAGTTAGTAGGCGTTAAATCCCCTCCTGCAAAATCTTCCACAACTGAGAAACTTCATCATCACTAAAATTTATCGTAGAGCCTGTTAAAAAAAGTTCTTTAATTCTATCAATATCCAGAACAGTTCCAAAGATACACTCATAATGAGCAGGTAAAAAACTTCTTGTAAGCACTAAGTTTTGTGTGATTACATTTTCACAAGTAAAGCAGATAAAGTCATCATGCAGTCTACCTTCGCAAGAGAGTAGGGTGATATAAGACTCTACAACTACCCTGACTGGATTTTGTTTTTCGAATTTTTTATTCATCTCATTTAAAAGGTCAAAATAGAAACTATCTAACTCTTCAATATCCTTTAAGTGTTGAAATAGAAGTTTTATAAAGTGTTGCCAGATGAAAAATCGTTTGGGGTTTGCCATCCATTTGTCACCTAAATGGAGTACATTTCTTAGCATGGAGATTGAGGATTTTCCTGAATTTATAGCTTCAAAATCAAGCTTATATCCAATGTTGATACTTCCATGTCGTGCACCATAAAATCTGTAAAGCGTTATTAGCCTATTTTGTGTTATTAGCGTAACAATTAAGTCTTCATCTTTAACACGATTTATGTTTAGTATATACCCTTGCATAGGGCTTATTGTATCCAAGAGACTTTAAAATCAACAAATTTTTACCATTTTTTAGCTAACATGGATGACTTTTATAAAGGCTTTATATGGATTTACTTACTAGTTTTAAAGATAATTGTGGCTTTGGATTGCTTGCTTCCATCGATAACAAACCAACTCATGAAAATGTTGAAGATGCGATTGTAGCACTTGAACGGATGATGCATAGAGGGGCAATTGCCGCTGATGGAAAGAGTGGAGATGGCAGCGGGCTTCTTTTTGGGATGCCGACTGAGTTTATGAGACAAGAGGCTGAGAAATTAGGAGTTTCTTTGCCAAAACAATTTGCTGTTGGAATGCTGTTTTTGCAAGATAAAAAACAGAAGATAAAGATTGATGAAATCTGTGTTAAAAATGATCTGAAAGTGCAACTTTATAGAGAAGTTCCAGTGGATACAAAAGCATTAGGCGAGCAGGCGTTAGCAAAAATGCCTCAAATCACACAAATTTTTCTCTCCCCTAACTCTATCATAGCGTCAAAGAGATTTGAAGCGATGTTGTACCTTACGCGCAGAGAGCTAGAAGCTGTTTTTAGTGAGGAGAAGGATTTTTATATACCTTCACTGTCATCTAACGTTATCTCTTATAAGGGCTTGGTTATGCCTACACATATTAAAGAGTTTTACAAAGATTTAGCATCGCCAGAATTTAAAGTAGGGTTTGCACTTTTCCATCAACGATTTTCTACAAATACTCTTCCCGAGTGGAGATTAGCGCAACCGTTTCGTGCGATTGCCCACAATGGAGAAATTAACTCTGTTGAAGCCAATAGATTTAATATCAAGGCAAAAAGCGAATGGATAGAGAGTAAGGTCTACTCTAAAAAAGAGATGCAAAAACTCTTCCCGATATCAGGAAGTGATAGAAGTGATAGTGCCTCTTTAGACAATATGTTTGAATTTTTGATCTCTAATGGCATGGACTTTTTTAAAGCTGCCCGTTCACTCATACCAGCTCCTTGGCAAAACGCTCCTCATATGGATTCACATCTAAGAGCATTTTATGAGTACACAAGTACATGTTTTGAAGCGTGGGATGGACCAGCAGCTGTGAGTTTGACCAATGGAAGATATATCGGTTGTGTTTTAGATAGAAATGGTCTCCGTCCAGCAAAATATATCATCACAAAAGATAATCGAATTATTATCTCAAGTGAGTATGGTGTTTTAGATACGGATGATGATAATATTATCGAAAGAGGTCGATTGCAAAGTGGTGAGATGATTGGTGTTGATCTCAAATTTGGTAAAGTTCTTAAAAGTGATGAAATCGACAATTACCTAAAATCAGCCAATACTTATTCTGGTTGGCTCAATAAGAACATGACCTACCTTCAAGAGTATATCGAGCTTCCTTTCTCAAACACTAAAGAGTATGAACTTGAGAATTTAGCACTTAAACAAAGAGTTTGCAATATCACTCAAGAGACTATTGAGATGGTCATAGAGCCTATCATGAGAGATGGCAAAGAGAGTACAGGGTCTATGGGTGATGATACTCCGTTGGCTGCATTTTCTAATCAGCAGAGAAGTTTTAGCGACTTTTTTAAACAAAAATTTGCACAAGTTACAAACCCTCCGATTGACCCGATCCGTGAAAAAGTGGTTATGAGCTTAAACACGGGCTTTGGAGAAATTAGAAATATCTTAGAGGACAATGCAGAACATGCTATTCGACTAAAAGCGATCTCTCCTATTTTGATGCAAGAGAAACTTGAAGTGCTTTTATCTTTTGGAGATGAGAACAGTCCTCGATATAAAGAGTATTATAAAAACAGATCTTTTTCGACACTTTTTGATGAGGATTTAGAAAGCTCTTTAACAACACTTGTGGATGAAGTAGTTGCAAGCGTCAAAGATGATGGTATTCGTATCATTGTTTTAGATGATAGATGTTGCAATAAAAGAATGAAACATATGCCGATGCTGTTAGTCGCAGGACGGCTAAACCATGCACTTATAGATGCCGGGCTTAGACATCTTACTTCTACTATTGCTATCAGTGGTGAAGTGGTGGATTCTCATGCCTGTGCTACCCTCATTGGTTATGGTGTAAATGCTATCTATCCATATCTTCTTTATGCATCAATCTTAGAGATTGCAAAAAGAAAAGAGTTATCGATTTATGAGTTGAAACATAGTTTGAAAAATGCACATACAGCGATGGGATTAGGCATACTTAAAATTATGTCAAAGATGGGAATTGCTACGATTGCATCTTATAAAAATTCAGCACTTTTTGATGTGATAGGACTTGATAAGCAAGTGGTAAAAGAGTGTTTTAGAGACTCTCACGCACTCATCCCTGGTCTTGGATATGCAGATATTGAAGAGAGGCTTAACAGAGATTATGAAAAAGCAACTGAAATTCTTAGAGAGAAAAAACTTTTTCCATTAGAGATTGGTGGTTTTCATAAGTATATTGATAAAAATGAGCACCATGATTACTCACCAGCAGTGGTATTTGCGATTCATAACGCTTCAATTAGCAATAAAAAAACAGATTTTGATGTTTTAAAAGAGTTAACTGAAAACCGTAGCATGAAGATGATTCGTGACTTTTTTGAGCTTAAAAGTGATAAAAAACCGATTGATGTTAAAAAAGTTGAAGCCAAAGAAGAGATCTTTAAAAGATTTGCATCAGCGGCTATGAGTCTAGGTTCTATCTCTCCAGAAGCACATGAGGCTATCGCTGAAGCGATGAACAAGATTGGTGCTCAATCAAACTGTGGAGAGGGTGGAGAAGCTACTGAAAGACTTAAAAGTTCAAGACGCTCAAAGATCAAACAAATCGCATCTGGACGATTTGGTGTAACGCCTGAGTATTTAAGAAGTGCTGAAGAGATACAGATAAAAGTAGCACAAGGTGCAAAACCAGGAGAGGGTGGACAACTTCCAGGGCATAAAGTATCTCCACTTATTGCAAGCCTTAGATATACGATTCCAGGAGTTACGCTTATCTCTCCTCCTCCTCACCATGATATCTATTCGATTGAGGATCTAGCACAGTTAATATTTGACTTGAAACAGATTAGTCCTGATGCAACTATCACGGTAAAACTTGTTTCAACAGCAGGTGTAGGAACGATTGCCGCTGGTGTTGCAAAAGCATATGCTGATAAGATCATCATATCAGGTGGAGATGGTGGAACAGGTGCTGCTCCTTTAACTTCTATCAAGTATGCAGGTAATCCATGGGAATTAGGACTTAGTGAAGCACATAATGCTTTGAAAGTAAATGGCCTTAGAGAGTTTGTTCATCTTCAAACTGATGGTGGTCTGAAAACTGGTATAGATGTTATCAAAGCTGCGATGCTTGGAGCTGAGAGTTATGCTTTTGGAACCGCAGCTTTAACGGTTATCGGATGTAGAATTTTGAGAAGTTGTCATACGAATAAATGTACAGTGGGTGTTGCTACTCAAAATCCAGAGTTAAGAGAGCATTTTGTAGGTACCGTTGATAGGGTTGTGAATTATTTTACACTTTTAGCGGAAGATGTTCGAGATATTTTGGCAAGTTTAGGATATACGAGGATTGAAGATATTGTAGGACGAAGTGACCTTTTACAAGTGATCGATAAGCCATTTGCAAAGAAGTTTGATTTCTCTTCTGTGTTAAGACGACTGGATGGAATTGATACTTGTCAAAGAGCTTCAAATGACCCCTATGATAAAAATGAGTTTGAAAAAGGTATTTTAAAAGAGGTTTACAAAGTTATCGAAAACCCAACTGACAATATCGTTCTTAATAAAAAGATTTGTAACTTAAATAGAAGTTTTGGAACACTCATCAGTGGAGAGATTGCAAAATATTATGGAAACAAAGGTCTTCCCCAAGATAGTATAATTTTTAATCTTGATGGTGTTGCTGGTCAATCATTGGGGGCATTTTTGACAGAGGGAATTTCTATCCGTCTAAATGGTTCGGGAAATGATTATGTCGGTAAAGGTATGAATGGTGGTAAAATCGTTATCACTCCTACTAGCCAAGGAGATCTTTTCTCAGGAGCTGGAAATACATGCCTTTATGGAGCAACAGGTGGAACACTTTATGTGCGAGGAAGTGTTGGAGAGCGTTTTTGTGTAAGAAACTCTGGAACAACTGCTATCGTAGAAGGTACAGGAGATCATGCTTGTGAATATATGACAGGTGGTGTTGTTGCTATTTTAGGAACAACAGGTATCAACTTTGGTGCTGGTATGACGGGGGGAGTTGCTTTTATTTACGATAAAAATCATGATTTTATTGATAAGCTCAATCAAGAGTTAGTGGTTGCGGTTAGAATCGATACAGATGAATCAGATGAAGAGCGGCATTTTATCAAAAAACTTTTGACCAGATATGTAAATGAGACTTCAAGCGAAAAAGCACAATATATACTTGATAATTTTAGACATACCTTGCGAGATTTTTGGATGGTTCGTCCAAAAAACATGACCAAGATGCCGTTAAATCCAGATGAGGGAGATTAATATGCAAAACTTTACAAACCTAGAGAGAATCGACCCTTTAAAGCGTGGTTCAAATGAGCGTAAAAAAGATTACAATGAGATATATGATATTTTCAAAAACTCAGATGCTGCATCACAAGCAGATCGTTGTGTGCAGTGTGGAGATCCATACTGTCATAACAAATGTCCACTACACAACTATATACCACAATGGTTAAGAGGTGTGGCTAAAAAAGATCTAGAGCTTAGTTTTAAACTTTCAAATGAGACAAA
>DQTU01000070.1 GCA_015662615.1 Campylobacterales bacterium
ATGATAGAACAAATCATTTCAGAGCAAGGGCTTACAGAAAGGTTTTTACAGGAATGGCTTTAAGAGTTTTTGCAATTGCGATTGTACTTTTTCTTGCTGAAATTGTCTTTTTGACTACAAAAGATTTTAAAGATAGCTCAAGTGATAGAAAAGATTTAGATTTTACCGATATCTCATTTGAAAATATACAGAGTTATCTTATTACCAAAGAGGGCTGTGAAGCAAAACTTGAAGCATCAAAAGTTCTAAAATACAAAGATCATGCCAAGATATATGATATAAAAACAGAGTTTACCCGACAAAACAGACAAAACAATATTCAAGCTAATTATGCCCTACTAAAAGGAGATATCATTCATCTTACAGGAGCGGTACATTATGAAGACAACGCCTCATTAGTGATAAATAGTGAGGATTTAGTGTATAATACAAAAACCAAGATTGTCACGATTGATCTACCTTTTACCCTTACCTCTCAAAATGGTAATGTCCAAGGAAATAACCTGATATATGATCAAGTAAACGGCACAATAAAAGCTAAAAATATAAAATATGAGAGTAAAAAATGAAAAAACTACTATTATTAATCGCTTTTTCTTTTACGCTGGTTGCAAGTGAACAAGTAGAAGTAAATGCTGAGGAGTTTAAAGCAGACGAAAAGAAGCTAATCTCCTATTTTAGAGGTTCAGTCTTTATCAAAAAAGGTAAAGATGAGATCAAAGCAGATCTGTTAAAAATTATTTTTGATAAAACAAATAAACCTATCAAATATGACGCAACGGGAAATGTCTCTTTTAAAATCAGCACTTCCTCACAACATTTTGTAGGCACAGCAAATCAAATCATCTATGAACCATCCAATAAAAAATATAAAGCTTTTGGACATGTCAATATCAAAGAGACTATAAAAAACCAAACACTCAAAGGGGAAAGTATCACAATAGATCGAATCAGCGGTAAAACTAGTATTATCGGTAGTAAAAATAGACCCGTCAAATTTATCTTTACGGTGGAAGAGTAATGGCAAGAATTATCAATGCTGAGTTTATAACCTCTGCACCATCAATCAAACTAGCCCTTCCAGCAGACATGAGCGAAATCGCTGTCATGGGACGAAGTAATGTCGGAAAAAGTAGTTTTATAAACTCACTAACCAATAGAAAAAACTTAGCAAAAAGCTCTTCAACACCAGGTAAAACAAGACTTATTAATTTCTTTGATATCCAGTTTGTCTGCGAAGAGGAGCGTATGATGGCTCGTCTTGTGGATTTACCAGGTTTTGGTTATGCACGGGTTTCAAAAACTGAGAAAAAAGCATGGCAAAAAAGTTTAACAGAATTTATCGCAGAGCGAAGTTCCATCCGTCTTTTCGTACACCTTCTTGATGCTAGACATCCTAATATGCCAATAGACCAAGATGTACGTAACTATCTTCAAAGTATTAAGCGTGGAGATCAAGAGATTTTAGAAATTTTTACGAAAGCTGATAAATTAAATCAAAAACAGTTAGGTGCACTTAAACGAGATTATCCTGGAGCTCTTAACATTTCAAATCTTAAAAAAAGTGGAATCCAAAAAGCAACTGATCAAATTTTTGAACTGCTGTTTTTTAAAAAGTGCTAATTATGGATGTTAGCTACCACAATGCAAAACTAACCGATGTAAAAACTATGCAAGAGCTTGTACTTCCAGAAGTAAAGTCGGGGAAAATTCTTTTTAGGTCTGATGATGAAATCTCTACCAATATCAGATCTTATACTTTAGCCAAACTAGATGGTAAACTTTTAGGATTCATAGCCCTTCACATTCATGCTCCAGATCTTGCAGAAGTGAGAAGCCTGATTGTCAATGAAAGTGCGAGAGGTAAAGGAATTGGGCAAGAACTTGTTAAAAGAACATTAGTAGAGGGTAAAGAACTTGGAGTTGGAAAGGTTTTTACACTCACTTATGAACAGCGTTTTTTTGAGAAACTCGCCTTCAACGAAATCCCCAAAGAGTCCCTGCCTGAACATAAAATCTGGGCTGATTGTATCAAATGCAAACATTTTCCAATATGCGACGAGATAGCATTAATTATAGCGTTGTAAATCCAACCTACATACTCTTTGGCATTGCCATGGTATATGGGGTACTTTCCCCGATATTTTTCTATCTTACACCTCTTATAGGACTCTCTTTTTACTATCTTAGTGAACACTTTGAGGAGGAAGAACGTCAACTTGAAAATCTTTTGATTTTTATCTACATCGCTTTTATAGAAATTAACCGCGGACTTTTTCTCTTCTCTTTTTTACTCTTTTTTCTAATCTTTTATAAAATAGTTCTAAAAACAATTAAAGAGTCTATAGTCTGTAAATGGTGTCTTCCTATGATTTATATCACCATGGGATATCTCGGTTACTATCTGTTTACTCTATTTTTGAGTAATA
>DQTU01000283.1 GCA_015662615.1 Campylobacterales bacterium
AACAACACTCGAAACCTCTTCAATCCAATCAATAAAATCGTTATTAAACTTTTCTTGAGAACGCTTGAATCTTTCTATCCCATTGTTTTGTAAATGTTTCACCACTTCAGAAGCTGTATATCCATTGTTCTCTCTATATATGAATGTTATGTCTAATTCAGTAACTTTTTCTGATGGAAGATACTTTTGTATTGAGTCATAATAGACTTTTACAGGTTTATTTTGTTCTAAAGATCGTAAGATATTAGAATAACTTCCTTTACTTGAACCATTCCATACAACAAAACTGTAGTCAGAATCATCAGTCATAGCTCTGTCTATAATGTACCCAATATATCAGACACAAGATTTATAATTTAAATTTCAACCTTCTGTATAAATACTCATTTTTTTGATGAAGTATATTAACATTAACTTTGCTTTTTTGTGATTTTTGGTAATAAAATCAATTATTAAGTTTCTAAATTTTTAGATATAATATAAAACCAACTAAGTAGTTCATATAGGAGTCAAAATGAGTAAAAATCCAATAAGTAAGACGACTATCCTGAAAACTATACGAACTACACAAGCTATAGAAGGCTATCAAGAAGCCAACAAAGAGATAAGACAAAAAGCAAAACTTTTGATGGAAAAATATGGCATCAAAGTATCAGCTGCATAAAAAACAACCCACACTAAACAATATCTTAAGCATCATAAAGCTATAATCGCTAGCTCTATTAAAAAATAGAGAAAAACCCTTGCTCTTAAAACTAAAAAAGAGCTTGAAACCCACAAGGAGAATATATGAAACATTATGAGCTACTATTTGTAGTAAAGCCTACATTGACCGAAGAGGAGATGACGGCAAAGTTTGATTTTATCAAAGGCGTTGTAGAAACTAACGGTTGTGAAATCAAAGCAGTTAAAGATATGGGCATTAGAAAACTTGCTTATGAGATTGAAAAACACGAAAGAGGGCACTATTTTGTTCTTTATTATGTTGGAGAGCCTAGTGTACTTGAAGAGATTTTAAGAAATCTTAGACTTACAGAAGAGATACTTCGATTTTTAAATTTAAAGTTTGAGAAGAAAAAAGAGATTGCACAATGGGAAAAATTGGTAAAAGCAGCTTCTGTGAAAAAAGAAGAGAAAGCAGCACCTAAAGCTGAACCAAAAGTAGAAGCTCCAAAAACTGAGGAAGCACCAAAAGTTGAGGAAGCTCCGAAAGTAGAAGAGACTCCTGTGGAGGAAACTTCAAAAAAAGATGCAGAATAATTAAGGACGAAAAATGTTCAATAAAGTAATTATAGTTGGTAACCTAACAAGAGATTTAGAGCTTAGATATGCACCAAGCGGCACGGCTATTGGAAGTACTGGTATCGCATCTACTCGTAAGTTTAAAGGTGGCGATGGTCAGATGAAAGAGGAAGTTCTTTTTGTAGATATTACTGCATTTGGTAGAACTGCTGAGGTCATGAATCAATATCTCAGAAAAGGTTCAAAGGTTCTTGTTGAAGGGCGTTTAAAGCTTGAGAGTTGGACAGACCAAAATGGTGGAAAAAGAAGTAAACATGTTGTTACTATTGAAAATATGACTATGTTAGATTCTAAAGGTTCAAACCCATCTGATGGTGGCGGCGGATATAGCCAACAAAGTGCTCCAACAAACAGTTATGCACCACCAAGTCAACCAGCAGCGGCGAGTACACAAGTACCAAAACAAGAGCAGAGTATCCCAGAAATCGACATCAATGACGATGAGATACCATTTTAGACAAAATAGAAAATAATAGGAAATAATTATGGCAGAAAGAAGAAAATATTCAAAAAAATATTGTAGATACTGTGAAGCAAAAGTTGAGTTTTTAGATTATAAAGACCCAGCAGCTTTTAAATTTTCACTCTCAGAGAGATATAAAATCATGCCTCGTCGTCTGACAGGAAACTGTAAAAAACATCAAGAGATGGTGGAAGCATCAATCAAAAGAGCAAGACATGCAGCGATCATTCCATATGTTGCAAGTAGAAAGAAAATTATCGATAATCCATTCGCTAATTTTAGATAGAAAAACATTGTAAGCCACTTGGCTTACGATAAACATTTATTACTCTGTAAAAAAATAATTATAAAATATCCTTAAATTTCATATAAGTTTTATCTTTTTTATGTATAATATAACAAAAACTAGAGGGATGTGTGTGGAAAACAAGAAAAGTATTGATATAAGTAGCGAAGAACACACGCTATTTGTCAAACATATCCCTGAACGAAAAAAAGCCTTAGATAGACAAAATAAAGTTTATCAAATTCAACCAAAATATCGTCATTTTACGGTTCATATAGGAAAATTTAAAGAGTTTAAACGAGGGCTTCATGCCGTTTTAAATGAGTTAAGAGGCGCTTCAAGAGAAGATGTACTAGAGCTTCGTATTAACTCCTCAGGCGGACTTGTCAGTGAGGGAAAACAGTTTTATAACCTTATCCAAGAGAAGTTTTATGGTCGAACTGTTGCATTTTTGGATAATCATGCATACTCTATGGGGGCACTTATGTTTTGTATGGCAAAACGCCGTGTGATTTATCCTTATTCGGATATTATGTTTCATAACTATTCATCAGGTGCATCGGGTAAAGGTGGTGAAATTCATTCACGAGTTAAACATGAAGGTAAAATTTTGATGAAATTTTTCCGTACTATTGTAGTTGATAACGATTTTTTAACAGCTGCTGAGTTTGAGAACATGCTTATCGGCCAAGACTACTGGATGGATGCCAAAGAGATGTGTAAGAGAAAAATTGCAACGCATGTCGTCTATAATGGTAAACAAGTAAAAGCGAAAAAGTATCTTAAACTTTTAGCGAATTCTATGGACGGTGGCATAAAGAAGCGGAAGAAAGAGAAGGTTGAGTACAGTAGCCCAAGTGATTCCAAATCCTAGAGAAATTGCCATAGGTTGAAGTATTACAGCTTGTCCTGATGCGAAAAGTATCAGAGTTGAGAGTCCTAAAACTGTTGTGATAGAGGTCAGTAAAATTGGTCTCAGTCTTAAAGTTGCTTTTTGGATAAACTCTTGATGGGTCTCTGCCCGTCGTAAAAAATCGATCATAATAATTCCATCATTGACTACCACTCCTGCAAGTCCTACGATTCCTAACATCCCTGGCATTGTGAGGTTGAGCCCCATGATGATGTGTCCTAGCAGTACGCCAAAGATAGAGAGTGGTATGATAGAGAGGACAAAGAGTGAAAGTGAGATAGAGTTAAACATCAAGATAAGGGCGATGAAGATTAAAAATATCGCGATAATTGCGGCTTGCATCATCTCTTTTTGAATCTTTTTATTCTCTTTCTCTTCTCCTTTGACCTCGACTCCGATACCTTGTTTTTTGATGCGCTCCAAATCTGTTTTTATAAGTGATAAAAATTCGCTAGAGGTCATAATATCTTTATCAAGTGAACCATAAACTGTCCATATCTTTTGTCCATCTTCTTTATAAAGGGTGGAGAAGCTTGGTTTTGAGATAAAGTCTACTACCTCTTTTAATCGTACTTTTTGCCTTGAATTTGGAATGCTTATATAGAGATTATCAAGTGTTGAAGCTCTATCTTTTCCTTCATCTTGTGACTTGATGCGTATGAGTTTCCCTTCATAAAACATTTTTGAGATTTCAGCTTTTAAGAAGAGTGGTTTTAAGGCATTGGAGATGATTTTTTCATTGATTCCCAAAGATGCCCCATAGACATTGACTCTAAATTTTAACTCTTTTTCGCCTAGGGTCATGTCATGGGTAACATTAAAAACTCCATGGATTTCTTGCATGTGCTTTTGTAGTTTTTCTATCTCTTTTTTTACCGCTACTTCATCTCCCCAAAAGGAGAGGGCGATATCACTCTCTACGATTCCAGCACCAGGGACAATGACATTGAACTCTTCAAACTCTTTTTGGTTTTTAAACTCAACTGTTAGCTTTTTGATATCTTGTGAAATCTCTTTTGCCGAGCGTGAACGAATCATATCGCTATCATCATACTCAGGAGACAAAACAGGGTTTATATAAATATTAAAAAAGTTATCAGGGCTTCTCTCATGGAGGTTTATAAAGATATGAAAAAAGTTTTCAGAGATGTGTGGTCTTGATTTGTTATCGAGTTTCATGCCTGATATAGAAGTAATAGAGGAGATATCTTCATCACTTAATTTTCCGATAAGTCTCTTTTCCACTCTAGTTACAAACTCTTGTGTCTCTTGGATATCAAAGTTTTTATTGACTTTTCCACTGATATAGATTTGTGTGGTGTCAAAGTCAGGGAAGAGTTGAAATTTACTTATTTTGAACATAAAAAATGTTGCACCGAGGGTAAAGAGTATAAAACTACTAAGGACAACTTTTCGATGGTTTAAAATAAACTCTAAAACTATTGTATAAACTGATTTTGCCCATTTCCAAAATCTTGCGTTTTTACCTTCTTTAGTCTCTTTTTTGAGAAGCTCTTTGGCATGAAGCGGTAAAAAGAAAAAAGCTTCAAAGAGAGAACTTATGAGTAATATACTTATCATAATAGGAAGTATCTTCATAAAAACACCCATCTCTCCACTCATGATAAGAAGCGGTAAAAAGGCAAATATCGTAGTGGCAGTTGCCGTTAGGACTGCTGGAAACATTTCACTGGCACCATTTATCGCCGCGGTTTTTGGGTCATCTCCCTCTTCAAGATGTCTTTGGATGTTTTCAGCCACAACGATTGCTTCATCTACAAGCATGCCAAGAGCTATTAAAGCACCAAGTAAAGATAGCATGTTGAGCGAATATCCAAGCATTTGAGTGGCAACAAGTCCGATGAGAAAACTGGTGGGAATTCCGATAGAAACTACCATAGCTATTCGACCATTTATAAATATCCAGATAGATAACCCTACTAAAATAAGACCAAAAATGATGTTTGAGATGACCGTATTTAAACGGTTTCGTATCCATATGGAAGTATCGGTA
>DQTU01000212.1 GCA_015662615.1 Campylobacterales bacterium
ACTGGTGCATCATTTACCGCTTCTATATTTATACTTACCGTCGCATATTGAGAATCAATCGTACCATCGTTTGTTTTATAAATGAAACTATCACTCCCATTATAGTTTGCATTAGGGGTGTATCTTAAATTTGCAGCACTTCCACTTAGCCTTCCGTGTTGTGGGAAAGAGACAAAAAGGTAACTTAATTCATCTCCATCTTCATCACTTCCACCAAGTGAACCTAAAAACTGTTCATCTTCTTTTAACTCAAAATTTAAACTTTTGGCAACAGGTGGTTTATTTGTAGTGAGCTCTTTTTTTATGATTACCACTACCGTATCTTCATAAATATTTCCATCTTGATCTACTACTTCTAAAGATATATGGTGTTCTCCAGCAGAGAGGTTATCGGCTATAAGCTCTTCAGAAGTTGAAACTATTTTTCCATCTTCTATCCAAGTAAACTTTGTGAACTCTTTACTGTCATCCAATATACTTGCCGTTATTTTAACACTACTTCCTTCAAGCACATTTTGATCATCACCAATAGTAAAGATATCTTCTGCACTATTGGGAGCCTGCTGTTTTTCGGGCATATAAGGAGTATCTGAAACTTCTGATGAGGGACTAGAACCGCAGCCGATAAATAGAGTTATAATGGTCATTAAAATAAAATGTTTCACGATGATAATTCCTATTAAGTTTATATCTTATATGTGGAGTATCGACCAAAATAGATATTTCATGAGTGGAACACAAATTGCTATAAACCTTTATATGAGCACTCTAAAATCAAACTTTATTATCATCATGACTACACTTTTGTTGGTAGTTTCAATGGAATATCTCTTTTTACAAAATACAAAATTTATCAACAACATTAATTCTAACCTTACTGATAGTGCATTTCTCTATCGTGGAACACTTCCAGCAGATAAGCGTATAGTGATTATAGATGTAGATGAAAAATCTCTAAAATCCCTTGGTCAATGGCCATGGAGTAGAAATAAAATTGCAAAAATTTTGGAAAACCTTAACGATGCTGGTGCTGCGATCATTGGGTTAGATATGGTTTTTGCCGAACATGACAGCAGTTCCCCTATAAATATCGCAAAAGAGGCAAACATCTCTGTTGATAAGTTAGCAGATTTTGATAAAATTTTAGCCGATACGCTTTCTCAAACACCCACTATCTCAGGTTTTATATTTAATTTTGAAGACACTATTAAAAATGAACCGCCAAACAGTAATGCTATGTTTATTCAACATGGCAAAGGAGATGAAGAGCATCTTTTTACAGCACAAGGGATTACGACAAATATCCCTATATTGCAACAAGCTGCTTATTCAAGTGGGAGTTTTAATACCTTACCAGATAGTGATGGGATCGTTCGTTATGTACCACTTCTATTTGCTTATGATGACAGTATCTACCCCTCTCTTTCTTTTGAGATGGTTCGTGCACTTTTAGGGGAGAAAAAGGTAGAAATTTTTTATGATGAAAGTGGTGTTAGTGGTATTAAAATGGGCAATTTAGAAATTCCTACAGATAAACAGGGACGACTTTTTATCAACTACAAAGGAGGAGCAAAAAGTTACAGATATATCTCAGCCCTTGATATATACAACAACAGTTTTGATAAAAAAGAGGTCGAAGAGAATATCATCCTTTTAGGAACTTCTGCTTCTGGATTGTTAGATCTTAGAGCAACACCATTTGAAAGTATTTATCCAGGGGTTGAGGTGCATGCTAATGCTATTGACAATTTGATAAACAGTGACATTATCGCATCTCCCTCCTATATTAGAGGACTTACGGCAACAGCTATTATGGTTAGTGTGTTGGTCACTGCGCTGATCATCTCTTTTGCAACTCCTCTTCTTTCATTTGGGTTGATTGTAGGATTTTTGATGATAGAGACATGGTATTTTTATGACATGCTTTTTGAAGAACATTTATTGCCAAATTTTGCCTATCCACTTCTTGGCACACTAATCACAACTTTTGTATTGACATTTATGAAAATCTATTTTGAAAATAGACAAAAAATGATGATTTCTGAAAAATTTGCTAAAAAAGTTTCTCCACAAGTGGCTGCAAAACTTCTGAAAAGCTCTAAAGATGCATTTTCTGTAGCGGAAGTTGAGGTAACTATATTTTTTTCTGATATCAGGGATTTTACAAGTATCTCTGAAGGTTTTGATAATCCAAAAATTTTGATTGATTACCTCAACACTTACATGTCTCCAATGAGTCAAATCATCATAGATCATGAAGGCACAATTGACAAATATATAGGTGATGCAATCATGGCATATTGGAATGCTCCGGTAAGTGTAAAAAATCATGCTGACAAAGCAGTCAGTGCTGCCATAAAACAAATAGAAGCTTTAGAAAAACTAAACGAAACCCTAAAACTAAAATCATACCCACCAATTAAAATAGGAATAGGATTGCATACAGGAAAT
>DQTU01000258.1 GCA_015662615.1 Campylobacterales bacterium
AAACAATCAATACTATCCAAAATATGGCGAATATATGCTTGGTGTAAAACCAAATGATGCAGTTTTTAATCTTAATGCTCCAATCAAAGCAACACTTCAAGGATATGACAATACTGCAGTTAATGATAGTAGAGTTGACTTAACAGATAAAAATTTAACTGGCTTTGCTACAAAACTGAATGATGGTCTTACTAATATTAAAAAAAATAATGCTAATACATATCTAATAGATACTAATTGGGATGATACTAATGAAACCATACTAATGGTAGCAGATAAAAAATTTGGCATAAAAGAGTCTTCATACTATAAACTCTTTAAACAGGTAGATAGTGGTACTAATATATATGTAGAAGGAAACTTAACAGGTACTTCAGCACCTCAAGTTAGCGTCGACTCAATTTTTACTACAACTGTAGAAGATATAAACAATACATATAGTCAAAATGGTGTAAAAGCATTCGCAACAAAACCATCCGAAAATATAATGATCTTAATTTCAGATCAGAGAGGTCTTGATATAAAAGAGGGAAATAGTAAAAATGTAATAGAAGATCTTCCTATCTCATACAATGATGGAAATAATACAAAAAAAGGTGTATTTACAGAAGTTTACGATAGTAGTGACCTAATTAAAATAGTTGTCAATTATGACAATAACGATACATATGACTTTACTACTAGAAGGATTGGACAAGCAGAACAGCCTCTAACATATTTGACACCAGATTTAGGACACCAAACAGCATGGGTGAAAGATTTTCCTTCAGGAGTTGGTGCTATTCAGAAAATGGCAAAACTCAGCAATAAAAGAGTTAAACTGATCTTTACAGCTGCAAGAACTCCAAATGGAGTAAGATGGCTCTCTCTTGATGCTACTAAATCTCCAGCAGTTTGGTATGATGTTAATGACACACAAACTCTCATGTGGACAGAGAAGGAGAGAGGCTACTGGGTATATCTGGAAGATTACACTGCACCAACCATAACCCAAAATGCAGAAGCACCTACCTCTACAGTAATTACAACACACTTTGACAATAATGTCAGCAGCAGCGGTACAAGCACAACATATAACTATGTTAGAAAAGATATACCAGTAACAGTAAGCGGTATAGATCCAAAATATCAAGACTCAGAATTTACATATGCAAGTATAAGTGGTACAAGTTTTCCTCTTATCAATAACGTAGGTTCAAGATTATTGAGTGTAGATAATTATGGAATGGATATACCTCAAAGTACAAGTGATACATCTATCGACCTTTACACTTATGACGGTGTAGGTGGAGAGGCAAAAACGACATCAATTACAACCGTTGGAGTAGTTCAACCATCAGCACCACAACTAAGCTGGGGTACAACAACAGGAGATTTAACCATAGCAAACACAGATTTTGCAAGTTGGCAAATTCATGAAGGAAATATCTCAGATATTGATATAAATGCAAGTTTAAAAACATCAGTAACGGCCTCAAACTTCAATCTAGCATCTTTAGGTTTAGACCCTAACTGGAATAATATAACAGACTCTACTCCTTACTTTGAAATGAAGGTTGTAACCGTTGGAGATAATGGATTCTACTCAGATATTCAGGCATTCAAATATGCTCCAGTTCATGAAGGTACGCATGTACTATCATCAAGCAGTTCAACAACTTACGATGAAGCTCCTGGTACATACATAACATCTACAACTGCACCAACACTAATTGCAGACAGTGGTGTAGGATTGAAAAGCTCGACAGGTAACACTGTGACAATGGCTTATCAACCTTTAACAAACGATAATGAGTATGTAAGACTAAACAACAATCTACCAAAAGTTATGTTTGTTCAAGATCTAAATAATAACCCTATTGCCACTATTAAGTTTGTAGATGATTACATAGGTAAAAAGTTTTATATTTATGATACTAACTCAAAATCCCTATTTTATGGAAAATTTTTAACTGACTATAATAATGATAGCCAAAGATATACTTTAACAAAAGTTGACAACTACGGAAATGATGGTCAAATCATCATAAAACCATAAAATTGAATCTTAAGGGTATAACACCCTTAAGATTTTTTGATCTATTTCACTTTATTCACTTTTAATTTTAAAGAAATAATATTCCATAAAAGTCGTAACTTTAAACAGTTTTAGATATAATTCTTCCAATTTTTAAAGCCGAGGTTAAAGATGCGAAAATTCAATGTTGCTGTTGTAGGCGCTACAGGTGCTGTTGGTGAAGAGATGTTAAGAGTCCTTGAAGAGGTAGATTTTCCTATTGCAAAACTTGTTCCACTTGCAAGTGCCAAAAGTGCGGGAAGCGCAGTAGAGTATAAGGGTGAAGAGGTTGTGGTCAAAGAGTTGACTGAGAGTATCTTTGAAGAAGAGGATGTAGAGA
>DQTU01000207.1 GCA_015662615.1 Campylobacterales bacterium
ATAGGGATACTTCAAATTGGGCAGTTAGTGAAAAAACATCTCAAAATGGATACTAGTTTCAAATCCCATAGGGATACTTCAAATCTTTTTTACTATCCGCAAAGAGTTCTACTAACTTAGGTTTCAAATCCCATAGGGATACTTCAAATTAAAATCTTGGTCTCTTTTTTATATTTACTGCATGTTTCAAATCCCATAGGGATACTTCAAATGGACTGGAAGAGTACAAACTTGATCCTGCAAAATTTTTAAAAAGAAAAGAGAAGAAAAAAAACATCAATTTTCAAAAACTTGGTTATATAGGAGTACAAGAACTTAGAGCTTCAAAGAGCTTGTATGCAGATGTGGTTGATGAAAATGAAAATCTTTTAGGAGTCTCTCTTATCGGAGATGGCATCAGAAAGCTCTTTCAAACAGATTTTTTTGAGCCAAGTTTCAAACCAAAACTCGATTATATTTTTAATCGTTTCGTAGGTTATAACTCATTTTTCAAATGTCCAAGCATAATACTTAGAGATGATACAGACAGAATAGTTGATGTCATAGCTTACAGACCGCAAAAACCTGCCAATTACAAAGAGTGGAGCAGTCCAAAATACATTTACAAAAATTCTGGTAATCGTGGAGAAAAATTTCTATATCCTTTTAGAAAAGAAGCTGAGCATATAGCAAAAAAAGAGGGGTTTTTTATTGTAGGTGAAGGCATCAAAAATGCATTAAATGCACTTGTTTACTCTGTGCCATTTATCACCATAGAGAGTAGCTCGACAAAAATGAGTGACGCTCTTGTGAGCTATATAAGAGCTTGGTATGAAAAAGGGTATAGTATTATCACGATGTTTGATGGCGATAAGGCTGGTGCAAAAGCCTATGAAAATTTCAAAAAGCAGACTGGTTTAGAGGTAAAAAACTTTTTTGCATTTGATAGCAACTTAGATTTTGTTGATTATCTCCAGAGTGGAGAGAGTGTATGAAAGATGTAGCAAAAAAAATACAGGCTATCAAAGAGAGTGCAAAAAAGAACTTAACTATTTCAGATGATTACTTCAATGTAGTACAGCAAAAGCTGCAGGAAGTTAAAGCTATTAGAGAAAAGAGCAAGCTTCATAATGAAGATAAAGCCAAAGAAAATCTACAAGAGTTTTATGAAGTTAAAGAAGATATAGAACGAAGGTATGAAGGCTCAACTGACCCAGAAAACTTACACAAAAAGATGCAAGAGCTTGAAAAGGCATATGTCAAATATGCAAAAAAGAATGCATCTATCGACAGATTAGGAAATGCTACTCTTTTTTACGATTCTGTAACAGACATGTATGTTCGCATCTCAAGATATGCAGATATAGATGTAGATGGAAAAGAAATTGATAGAATTAGAATCGATAGATTTAAACCTGCTACGATAAATAAATATATCGATATGGAGTCAAAGCAATTAACTGGAGTGCATATAGAGACAAAACATCGCACTGCAATACTTAGAGAGTTCAAGCCGTATATCAAAGAGTTTGCTCCTCTTAAGCCTCCGTTTTATGGAGAATTTTTCAACACTTATACTCCAAACGGTTTTTTGGATGTAAAAGTTGATAATCTTTTAGAGATAGATAAGTTCGTGCAGATAACCCTGCCTGCAAGATACCCTGCAATCAACGCTCTTTTGGAAAATATAGCACCTTATGTAGATGAAAGAGTCTTTTTGCTTAACTGGTTATCCACTATTTTAAATACCGCCAAAAAGACAAAAACTGCTATTATTCTCAAAGGAATTCAGCGTACTGGGAAAGGTGTATTTGCGAGCAAAATTATTGAGTACGCAATGCACGAGAGCAACTGCTTTGTCGCAACAAATGCTAACTTGAGCGATAACTTCAACAGTTATTTGGAAGATAAGCTATTTATTACTTTCGATGAAGTGAAAGGCGACTTCCATAAAGACAAAGACATAGCGAACAAAATCAAGCTGATTGTGTCAGAAGAGAATATATCAATCCGAACTATGCACACA
>DQTU01000318.1 GCA_015662615.1 Campylobacterales bacterium
ATTAGAATTCAAGATAAACACAAATTTGAGATGAAAATTTATGAAGATATTTTTGAAAATTAGGATTTAGAGGGGGAAGCTGGAAGGGGTTTTGTTGTGCTGTGGTCTCTTTATTGTAATCAAATATCCAAGTTGATGTAGCACTTGACTCTTTTACATATTCACTTGCTGTTTTGGTTAAAAGTATGTTTGATCCAGGGCATGCATGAAAGCGACTGTTTTGCTCTAGCACTATAGCTCCTACCTCATTACCATGTGCCTCATTGATGTTACTAGCGATACTCATACCACCGATTCCACCACCAACAACAACTAACCTTTTCTTAGTACCTTTTGGATATAAGTCATTTGCTGATCTTGAACTGATACCACCCAATGCATTTCCAGCAGTTGATGCTGTACAGGCCGATAGTGTTGCTGCCGTTGCTGTAACACCTGCCATCTTAAATAAATCTCTTCTTTTCATACATGTTCTCCTTAAATTTTTATATTATCAGGAGTATTATGAGATTTTATGATATTAAAAGAAGCTTAAAATATAATAAAAACTTATATTAGTTTAGTTAGTTATGAAAATTATAATCATTTATGGGATTTTTGGAGGGGTTATTTTATCCCCAATCAAAGCATAACTTTTACCAACTCTTGCGATTGGCTCGACCTCAAAGTGCAGTTTTTCAGTATCTGTTATAATTTTATCATCTATATACATCTGTTTTATTTCTACAATAAGGGGAATGGTTTTACTTCCTTTTAATTCTATCTCTTGATGAAATGTACAAAAATAAGCAATTTGAATATCTTGAATCTTAGGAGGAAAGCCTTCATGTAGCTTTTCTGTTTTGATATCAAAATCCTCTGCTTCACTTTGGTTTGCATCTAGTGATTTTGAGCTAAAGTGCATTTGATCTAACTGTTTTGGAGAGGCGATACAGATAGTACAAACCCCCGTTTTTCTGATATTTGCAAGGGTATCTTTTTCACTTCCATCTTTTTTATGTCCGATAGAAACTATCATCGTTGGTGGATTTGAAGAGAGTCCTGTAAAGTAGCTAAATGGTGCGATATTTATGATGCCATCTTGTTCAGTCACTATCCATGCTATAGGTCTTGGTATGATAGAGTGACTCATAAGCTTGTAAATATCCATTGGGTTTATCGTGTTAAAATCTATATTCATTTTATGCGTTCCTTTGTCCATTTTAGTACCCAGTCCCATTCGCCATAACCGCTTTGGTCATTAATGTGTCCAGCGTTTTCGAGCATCAACATTTCGACACCTAACTCTTTTTTGAGTGTTTTAGCCTCTTCAATGGTTAGATAAGGGTCAGTGTTTGAAGTGACTAAAAATGCCTCTTTGGCATGAAGATTTTTAGGAGGAGATGCTGGAAAAAATTTTCTAATCATATCAATCCCACAATTATTGGAGGGTGGTGATACCAACAGAAGATGTTCAACTGGGCTGATTTTGCCTTCATTACAGAGATGAAACCATATCGTACATGCTAGAGAGTGACAGATGACTATCTCTGGTTGATAGGATTTTAAGATGCTTTTGATTTGATTCATCTGTTTGTTTTTATTGGGAAAATGTGGGTTGCCTAGGAGTGGGAAGCAGACATTGCCGTAATCTTTAGCAAGCTCTCCTGCCAGCCAACTTTGCCAATGAGGATAGTCACTTCCGCCCCAGCCATGTAAGATAAGTACTCTTTTCATCATTTCGAATTATATCAAGTTTAGGTATTGGTTCACATTCGTTAACATCTATTCCCCAATTTTTTCATATTTGAGCTATATTATGTGGTATAAATTATGATTAAGGAACATACTATGAGAAAAATTATTACACTAAGTTCTTTAGTACTATTACTGTTTTCAACTTCTGCTTATGCCGCCCATTTGGATGATAGAGAGCGAAAACATATGAAGGCACCGAAGAAGCATATTATTAAAAGAGTTGATGGATATAAGAGGATTGTGAGACCACATAGAGTGACACAACATAAAAAGGTTTATAGACCCAATGTAAATTCACGTCGTCATGTAAGACCAAGTATGCGACCAAAGAAGATATATCCAAGGCGTCCTTATATCTCTCATCACATCCCCCGACCGCATCGTGTAGTGCTTCATCATCGTCCAGGACATCGTGTACATAGACTGCATCGTAATGCATTTCATTTTATACTTGGAGGGTTGAGTTACCACTATTATAGTGGTGCATTTTATAGACCTTACCAAAGTGGATATAGAATTGTTAGTGCACCTATCGGAGCGGTTATCTATACTTTACCACATGGATATATAAGAGTTTTTATCAACAATCGAAATTATTACATGTATGAAAATATTTACTATTTACGAGATAGAAACAGAGGATATCGTGTTGTTGAGACTCCGACAACCTATACCACTACTGTGCCAAATAACACAACGTATCAGTACCAATACGGGGATGTAGCACTAAATTTACCAGCAGGTGCGGTGGAAGTTATCATAGATGGTACGCACTATTATGAGTATGGTAACCAATACTTTAGACCTTCAAGAAGAGATGGTCAGACTATTTATACTGTGGTTGATATGTATTAGCCTTTTGGGCTAGTCTGTTATTTTAACTTATCAGCTACAAGGGAATTTACCACTTTTGGGTTTGCTTTTCCCCCTGTGGCTTTTAGTGCTTGTCCTACAAAGAAGCCTAAAAGCTTAGTGTTTCCAGCTTTAAACTTAGCGACATTATCTGGATTTTTTGCAATTATCTCATCAATAATAGGCTCTATTTTTGCAGGGTCACTTATCTGCACAAGTCCTTTCTCTTCAACTATTTGTGTTGGATTTTCGCCCGTTTTAACCATCTCTTCAAACAATTGTTTTGCAATTTTATTTGAAATAGTCTCATCATCAACCATTTTAACAAGCTCAGCTATTTGTTTTGCAGTAAATTTCAGTTCACTTACTTGCATCTGCTTTAGCTCTCTAGCTACCTCATTGGTCACAATATTGGCTAAACCAACAGGACTATTAAGCACAGATAGAGATGCTTCATAGAATGATGAAAGGTCTTCATCACGAGCTAGGGTATTGGCTACTTCACTATTTAGTCCAAACTCACCAGTATACTTATCAAATAGTACCTTTTGAGCTTCATTCATAGCTGTAACTTCACCATCTATATGCACTTTTTTAGCTTGCACCTTAGGTGCATTCTCAGTTGCTTTTGTCTTTTTAGCCCAAGAGTCTTTAAGACCGACAATTTTATTAAACACAGGTTTTTCATCAGTATAATCAATAGGATCAGCATAAAAATACCCCTGTCTCTCAAACTGGAATCTCTCATCAGGTTTCTCAGTTATAACAGCAGGCTCAATAAGCGCATTTTTGATAACTTGTAAAGAGTCTGGATTTATATCTTCTATTCCCTCAGGAGCTTCATCTTTGAATAATCTGTCATATAGCCTTACTTCTATTGTTTTAGCCGCTGCCGCACTAACCCATTGAATGGCACTTTTAACTTTGATACCACTACTGTCTGAGCCACTTTTAGACTCAGGATTATAGGTTGCTTTTATCTCTATGATATTTCCATCAGCATCTTTAATGACTTCTTTACAAGTGATGATATACCCATGTCTAAGTCTTACGGGTTGTTCAAGCGTAAGACGGTAGTAACCTTTGGGAGGATTTTCCATAAAGTCATCACTCTCAATATAAATTTCACGAGAGAAAGGTATCGCTCTGTTACCCTCTTTAGGTACATCATGTGGGTAATATGAAGCATCAATCTCTTCACTACCCTCATAGTTTTCGATTGTTACTTTTAATGGGTCAAGTACACACAGTACACGGGGCACTTTTTTATTTAAATCATCTCTTATGCAAAATTCAAGTTGTGAAACATCAACCATTGAGTTTGCTTTTGCTATACCTATTTGATCGCAGAAGTTTACAATAGACTCAGGGGTATAACCTCTTCTTCTATATCCAGCGAGAGTAGGAAGACGAGGATCATCCCATCCACTAACCTGTCCACTATTAACGAGTTCTAAAAGCTTTCTTTTGCTCATAACTGTATAGTTAATATTTAGTCGTGCAAACTCATATTGGTAAGGGCGTGGCAACTCAAGCCCTAGAGTATCAAGTACCCAATTATAAATATCACGGTTGTTTTCAAACTCTAGTGTACAAATAGAGTGAGAAATACCTTCAATATAGTCAGACAAACAGTGCGCAAAATCATACATCGGGTAAATAGACCACTCATCTCCTGCTCTAAAGTGGTGTGCATGGCGGATACGATAGAGAAGAGGATCTCGCATTTTCATATTTGCAGCACTCATATCGATCCGTGCTCGAAGGACATGTTCACCATCTTTAAACTCACCCTTTTTCATTCTCTCAAAAAGGTCTAGATTTTCTTGAATTGTACGCTTTGCATATTTACTGCGTTTTCCTGACTCTGTAACCGTTCCACGATATTCGCGTATTTCCTCTTCAGTGAGACTATCAACATACGCCTTATCCATTTTGATAAGCTCTTTTGCATAATCGTATATCTTAGGGAAATAATCCGAAGTAAAATATACCTTATTACCCCAGTCAAATCCAAGCCACTGCACAGCATCTTTTAGAGCCTCAACATATTTCGTATCTTCTTTAGTGGGATTGGTATCATCCATCCTAAGATTACAATGCCCTTGATAGTCACTCGCAATTCCAAAATTTATACAAATAGACTTAGCATGTCCAATGTGAGGGAAGCCATTAGGCTCTGGAGGAAATCTTGTAATAATCTCTCTATTTTTGCCTGACTTTAAGTCCTCTTCAACTATTGTGCGTAAAAAATCTTTGCTCTCGCTCATCATTAAACCTTTTGATTTTGACACTTTTATAAGAGTTGTATTTTATCAGATTAGTGCTTATATCATTTTAGATACTATTTTAGCACTAAAAGTTAAGAGTTGCACTCAGACCTCTTGTATCTATGATTTTTTCTTAGGGTTTTTGCGTCTCTTTTTTTAAAAGAGACAGGGCTTCCATAAAAAATTTGAAATCTTTTTTATGGTTCAATTCCACAGAAACTTTCTTTTTGCTTGTCATGATAATATTCTGAACTATGTAAGACAACGGTCGAATAGAGCGAATAAGTCGCC
>DQTU01000191.1 GCA_015662615.1 Campylobacterales bacterium
ATTCTAGTTGCTCACACTTCATCCCTCGATAATCACAAACGATGATAGCCTGTGCAGCTTTGAACTCTTCAGTTAGATTTCCAACTATTAATTCTTTCTCTTCTCTAGTCATTTTTCCTCCTTTCAGATTGTATCGATAGGGCAATCTAAAAGACCAGGAGTGCTTCAGGAGGAAACACTCTATTTAAGCTTCACAGCCCCTATTTTCTAAAATCTAAGATAAATTACTTTTTAGTAACTCTTTTTCTATTTCATTTCAAGTAGTTTTAAAACATCTATACTAAGTGCTGGACTCATTGTCAATGATAAAGATGTAGTTTTGATATATCTACCTTTTGAAGCAGCAGGTTTATTTTTATTAATTGCTTGTACAAAAATATCAAAGTTCTCTTGAAGTTGCTCTTTTGAAAAACTTGCTTTCCCAATACCTGCATGGATGTTACCATGTTTATCAACTCTAAAGTTTACTTTTCCACCTTTAGACTCTTCAACTGCTTTTGCAACATCCATAGTTACGGTTCCAGTTTTAGGATTTGGCATAAGACCTTTTGGTCCAAGTGTTCGTCCTACTTTACCAACCATACCCATCATATCAGGTGTAGCGATAAGAACATCAAAGTCCATTTTTCCAGCAGCGATATCATCGATGATTTCACTTCCACCTGCTAAATCAGCACCAGCAGCTTTAGCTTCATCGATCTTTGCACCTTTAGCAATAACTGCAACTCTAACAGTCTTACCAGTTCCAGAAGGAAGTATAACTGAGCCTCTTACCATCTGATCTGCATGTTTTGGATCTACATTCAATTTCATTGAAATTTCAACTGTTTCATCAAACTTAGCTGATGCCAACTCTTTAACAGCAGCAACTACATCAGTAGGACTATATACTTTTTCATTATCTAATTTACTTACTAATTCACTATATCTTTTTGATACTTTTTTTGACATTTGTCTCTCCGCATTTTTGCTTCCACATTTACCCCTGTGGTACAGGTATTTAACAATAACTATTAATCTACTATTTCGATTCCCATACTTCTTGCTGAACCAGCAATGATATTTGCTGCCATTTCAGGATCATTAGTATTTAAATCTGCAATTTTCTTCTCAACAACTTCCATAAGTTGTGCACGAGTAAGTTTTCCAACTTTATTTTTAATTGGATTATCTGTACCTTTTTTAAGCCCTGCAGCTTTTAAAAGAAGATCACTTGCTGGTGGTTGTTTTGTGATAAAAGTAAAACTTCTATCTGCATATACTGTGATAACAACAGGTATTTTAAATCCCATCATTGATTTTGATTTTTCATTAAAAGCTTTACAAAACTCCATAATGTTTACACCTTGTTGACCAAGTGCAGGACCAACTGGTGGAGATGGATTTGCTTGACCAGCAGGGATTTGAAGTTTAATTTGTCCCGTTACTTTTTTTGCCATGTGTTTATTTCCTCTACGATTTAATTTATATTATTTTTTCTACTTGTGAATAAAGAATCTCAACAGGTGTACTTCTACCAAAAATTGAAACATTCAGTTTCAGCGTTCCGTGTACCATGTCATACTCTTCTACAATACCAGTAAAGTTTGCAAAAGGACCTTCAATAACTCGGACACTTTCGTTTACATCAAATGAAATTTTTGGTTTCGGCGGTGCTTTTTTCTCTACTTTTTCAATGATAAGATTGATATCTTTTTCGCTCAAAGGTGTTGGTTTTTTACTCTCACCAATAAAACGACCTACTTTTGGTAAAGATTGAATTTTGTGCCATGCATCCATGTCTAGATCAATGTTTGCAAAAACATAACCTGAATAAAGACTTCGCTCAGTAATCTTTTTCTCACCTTTTTTCACTTCTATAACATCTTCAGTTGGAACAAGGATATCTCCTAATTTCTCAGAAACACCCATCTGTTCAAAAATCATCTCAATTGCGCGTTTTACACTCATTTCGCTTCCGCTATGAGTTTGAATCGCATACCATTTATGACTCATCAATTCCCCCTAAAGTATAGACGATAATGAAAAAGACATAATCGCATCAATTAGTGCTAAAAACAATGAAACCACTGTTACAACTATAAAAACAGATACAAAAGCATTTCTTATCTGCTCTTTTGTTGGAAATATAACCTTCGTCAATTCCGCTCTTGAGTGACCAATATAATCTAATAATTTTTGCATCTATTTTCCTCTATATTGTGGCAGGGCAAGAGGGACTCGAACCCACAGCAATCGGATTTGGAATCCGGCGCTCTACCATTGGAGCTATTGCCCTATAAAAAAATCACAGTTTTTAAAAAACTATGATTTTAGTTTTACTTCTTTATGAAGTGTTCTTTTCTTGAGTCTTGGAGAGTATTTCATAAGCTCTAGTTTCTCAGTAACCGTTCTACTATTTTTTGTAGTTGTGTAGTTAATATCACCACTCTCGCTACATTTTAATCCAACTTTTACGGTCATGATCAAATCCTTCTATCTATAATTTTAAAAGCGACTAGTCGCTTGAGCCTTCCGCTGAGGAAAACTCAGCGTTAGCGTAGCATATGGAGCTTTTTGCTCCATATGCGTATTTAATGGTCTACGCTTCGATGCTTGAAACAACACCAGCACCAACAGTTCTACCACCCTCACGGATTGCAAAACGAGTACCATCTTCCATTGCGATTGGAGCGATAAGCTCAACCGTAATTTTAACATTATCACCAGGCATAACCATCTCAGTTCCCTCAGGAAGCGTGATAGAACCAGTAACATCTGTTGTTCTTACATAAAACTGTGGTCTATA
>DQTU01000345.1 GCA_015662615.1 Campylobacterales bacterium
CTATAAAAAGATTATTTTAGAAGTATTGATGGCGTCATTTGTGATACAACTGTTTGGTTTAGTGACACCGCTGTTTACACAAGTCATACTAGATAAAGTTTTGGTACATCACTCCTTAACGACTTTGGATGTATTGGCAGTTGCATTTTTAGCCGTGACACTTTTTGATTTTTTACTCAATTATATGAGAAATTATATCTTTGTGCATACCACCTCTAAAATCGATGCTAAACTTGGAGCCAAGTTATATAGTCATCTACTATCCCTGCCTTTTGGTTATTTTGTGGTTAGGCAGGTTGGTAATATCATCGCAAGAGTGCGTGAACTCGATCAGATTAGAAACTTCATCGCAAATAAATCAGTAACTGTATTTTTAGATGTACTTTTTAGTTTTGTATTTTTGGCGGTTATGTTTTTATATAGTGTTGATCTTACACTCATGGTAATGGGATTTGTGTTTATTATCGGGCTTGTTTACTTTTTTGCAACACCAAAGTTTAGAAGAAAACTTGAAGAAAAGTTTGATATGGGTGCTGAACAAAATGCATTTTTAGTGGAGTCTGTTACTGGGGTAGAGACGGTAAAGTCTTTGGCCTTAGAAGGTGCCATGCAAAAACGATGGGAAGATAAACTAGCTGATTATATAAGTGCAAGTTTTAATCTTAGTAATTTTGGTTTTATCTTAGGCGGCTTTACTGGGATGGTTCAAAAGTTGATGACCATCTCAATTTTATATTTTGGTGTTTTGCAGGTTATAGAAGGCAATTTGACAGTTGGTCAGCTTATCGCTTTTCAAATGTTTGCAAATCAATTTAGCGGACCAGTTTTGAGGTTAGTTAACTTATGGAATGAATTTCAACAAACCCTTATCTCAATTGACAGGCTTGGAGATATTTTAAATATGCCTCCAGAGCAAAAAAACGAAAAAGCTATTACTTTAGCTAAAATTAGAGGTGATATATCATTTAATAAAGTAAACTTTGCTTACACTCCAGGTGGACAAATGGTACTTAAAGATCTCTCTTTTAGTATTCAAGCTGGCATGAGTGTAGGTATTATCGGGCGAAGTGGGAGTGGAAAAAGTACCGTGGCAAAGATGATTCAACGGCTTTATATTCCAAATGATGGACAAGTCATGGTAGATGGTGTGGATATCAGCCACTTTAATCCTAAATGGTTTAGAACTTTGATAGGTGTGGTTTTACAAGAAAATTATCTCTTTCGTGGTTCAATCAAAGATAATATTTCTATGGCAAAACCAAGTGCAACTATGGACGAGATTGTTCGTGCTGCTAGAATTTCTGGAGCAGATGCTTTTATATCAGAGATGCCAGAGGGTTATGATGCAGAAGTAGGGGAGAGGGGTTCAGCACTCTCTGGAGGACAAAGACAGCGTGTTGCGATTGCAAGAGCGTTGATTACTAATCCTCGAATTTTGATCTTTGATGAGGCAACATCAGCACTTGATTATGAGTCTGAAAAGATTATTAATAAAAACTTGGTAAATATCAAAAAAGGTCGCACAACAATTATCATCGCACATAGACTTTCAACAGTTAAAGATTGTGATGTGATTATAGCCATGGATAAAGGTCAAATTGTTGAGGCTGGAACCCATGATGAGTTAATGGAGAAAAAAGGCTACTATCACCACCTCTATTCACAGCAGGAGATATAAATGAATAAC
>DQTU01000034.1 GCA_015662615.1 Campylobacterales bacterium
ATACCTAAGACATAAAAGCTAAAGATTGATTTGTCATTGAGTAGGGCTCTAAAACTTTTTTGATACCAGCTGTTTTTTGAGATAGAGTGTTCCAATAGGGTTAGAAATTTTAATTTTCCCATTAAAGAGAGTCCTGCGAGTATCATTACGACTCCAGCGATGATGGTTAGTGTTCCGTTTGCGATATTGTTAAAAGATGCAACACCGCCGATAAAACCAAAAATGGCTCCTAATAAGGTGTAAGTTGATACTCTTCCTGCTGCATAAGTTAGATGTGAGAGTGATTGTTTTCCTCTTGACCAGCCATCATCTATTTTGGTGCTACTGTAAGCGATGACGATACCGCCACACATGCCGATACAGTGACCGAAAGAGCCTAAAAAAGCGATGGTAATTATGGAGAATATATCAACGGCTTCCATAAGATGAGATCTCCATACCTAAGAGTTTTTTACGGATTCTTGGGTCAGCCATAGTTTCGCCACGAAGCATCATAAGACGCATCTCTTCAAAATCTATCATTCCCTCTTTTTTATGTTCTCTTGCTCCAAAACCATAATGCATCGGTGTTGGGTCTGTACGAACATACCAAGCTTTTTGAGCATCTATCCAATTTCCTGTATCTTCAGCATGCGTCCAAAGCACTGCCTCATCTTTAAAATCTTTATCTTCCAGCCAATTTACTAAACATCCGATATCGTCAAAAAACCAAGTTTTTCCGCTTGGTGAAATTGCTTCACATGCGTAGTGTTCATCGACTATTGTCATCGCACACTCTGCATCGTGAAAGTGATTTGGGATGATTTTGATATATTTTTTCTCTATATTTCCCTCAACTGTGGCTACCATCTGCTCTTTTTTTGACATGGATAAAAAGAGGATTATTATGATTGCGATTATTATAAAAAGTGTTAAGATTTTTTTCATAGCCAGACTCCGTTTCTGATGTAGTAAATGATGGGATATGCACTGCATAGTATGACAAAAAGTGTGTTAAAGATGCGTGAATATTTGTATGCTGATTCTAACTCATAGCCTAATAAAATTTTTAAGACAAAGTTACTGACTCCAAAAAAGACCCCTAAAAATAGAAGCGTCCATAAGAAATATCCAACGAAATAATACTCAGACTGCAACATACAAAAAGGGCATTTATGTGTGGGAAGTTCATAGATATAAGTGCCGAAAAAGTGGTTGATACTGCTGTACGCTATGTATAAAAATAGGATGCTTGAAGCAAAGAGAAGAAATGAGTTTTTTTGTAGGCTCAAGACGATATTTAAGATATACAGAAGATAAAATAGTGCTAACAACATGGTAAGACTCAATCCAAAAGGGAATTCATTATCTCCTGACATTCCAAAGATAACTGAACAACATGAAACGGGTTGTTCTAATGAGATATTGAGAAAGTATGCGATATCAAAATAATATTCAACGCATAAAAGGATAAAGATAACGACAAAAAACCAAAACTTCTCTTTAAAAAAAGGATAATTTGGAGCTTTTAAATCCTCATGGTTTACAATCATCCAAATGCCTATCAAAAACAGTATTGCGATTTTGATAAGAAGTAGTGGATTTCCGTAATCATTTGCACCGATAACCCCAGCCGCACACATCGCCCCTGGAACAATATCTGAAAGTTTGTCGATGGTGTAGGCAAAATAAGGCATCAAGAGTATTTTGAAAATAAGTGAAAAGAGGATGATAAGGATGATGAGATACGCTTTTTTTTCAAGTTGATACTGTTTTATTGAAGTGGTGTTAAAATCCCAATCTTTTAAAATGAGGATTGAACCAAAAAATGCGATAAGTGCAAGTGCAAACAGAAGTGTTTCGCTAAAGAGATAGATAAGGACTTGGTTTGATAAAAAGAGTTCCACCTAAAGTATCTCTCCATTTTCGATATTTATCACTTCATCTACAAAATCTAAAGCTTCAAAGAGTGGGTCATGGGTGGCAATGACTATTGTTTTTTCTAAAGATTTTAGAGTTTTAATTACCTCTATAAATGCTAAAGAGTTAGTGCGGTCTAGGTTTGCAGTTGGTTCATCACAAAGAATTATTTTTGGGTCATTGACTAAAGCTCTTGCAATGGCACACCTCTGTTTTTCTCCGCCTGAGAGGTCTTTGACGCTTTGGTTCTTTTTATGTTCGATGTTTGCCAACTTCATGGCATGGTTTACTTTATCATCAATCTCTTTTTGGCTTAACTCTAATGGGATAAGTGGCAGGGCAATATTTTCCTCAACACTTAAACTCTCAAAAAGGTTAAAGGATTGGAAGATAAAACCAATATCTTTAGACCTGAAGCGTGAAGCGTGAAAATCTGGTAGTTTTGCAATCAATTTCCCATCTACTTTTATCTCTCCGTTTGTGGGTTTTATAAGGGCTGAGATGAGTGAAAGTAGGGTGGATTTACCACTTCCGCTGACGCCTTTTAGGATAACAAGCTTATGTTTTGTTATGTGTAAGTTGATGTTTTTTAGGGCTTTAAACTCATTTGCTGCATTTGGGTTAAATGTGAGATTTAGGTTTTTAAACTGTATCATTTCATTGCCTCGTTCGGGTCTATGATGGCGATTTTCCATACGGGTATGAGAACCGAAGCTACAAAGGGTACGATGAAAAATAGAAAGAGTGAAAAAATCAAGCCAAAGTCAAAAATAGGTGTGAAAGATACGCTGTTTTCAAGGTTATTAAATCCTAAAAAGATATTCCTTAATAGTGGTGCATCGACTAAAAAGACATAAACATATGCAAATAAAACCCCTAAAACAAAGGCAAACAGTCCAACAATTAGAGTTTCAGAAACTTTGAGTTTTAAAACATCTTTGATGCTCCAACCCACTGAGCGTAAAATCGCTATCTCTTTTTTATCACTAGAGTTTATCATGGAGTATCTCTGGTATAAAATCAACATGAAGGTCAGAAATACGATGATAAACAGGAGTAAAAATATACCGCTTTTATAGTTGAAAAAATTCTCATATCCATTGGCAATTTCATCTTTTGAGATGACTTTGGTGTCGAAATGGGATGAGAGGAGTTTAAATTTTACATTATCTCTCTCCGCATCATTAGGAACATTTAGCACAATATCCGTTGCATGCTCTTCATCATATCCTAAAATTTCTCTTGCGAGTTCAATATCTACGATGATTATATCGTTGCTAATTAGGCTGGTGTCATGGCTCATTGAATCATAAATACTAATTTTTTTTGTTTCGCCATTTGGCAGTTGAAAATTAAAATACTCTTTGTAATAGTTCGCACTCATGTACGCTTTGACACCTTGCCCTATAATCATGTTAGGATTTTTTAAAAACTTTTTAATTTCAAGATTTTCAAAAAGTTTTTTGAGATTTTGATTTAACTGTTCATCAAAAAAATCAACGCCGATAATGTTAAAATAGCGTTCTCTATCAGGCGTAAAATATTTTCCATAAACTCTTGGTATAACAGCACTAACTCCTCGCATCTTGCTAAAAGTATCAACAAGTTCTACATTTATTGGAACACTTTTCCCACCGATGAGTTTTTGGATGACAAAATCCGGCTGGGCATCAAGGGTAAGAAGTGCATCACTTTTGATAGAAGCACTGATAAACATCATAGCACTTAAAAGCCAAACGATGATGACAGAGATGATAAAGATAGCGATATGTTTGCCACGATGTTTGAAAACTAGGAGCGATAAAAAGTTAAAAAAAGCACTATTTTGCATAGGTAAAATCCGTATAGTTTATAGTTTCAAGGCATGGAGAAAGCTCTGTATACTCCCAATGAGAAGTTGATAGAGAGATACCATGTAGGGTTGTAATTTGGCTCAATGTTTGTAATTGTTTGGATTTTTTATCATTTTTTAAAACATGTGTTGTTGCAACAGTAACGACTAACAGTAGAAAAATAGAGATAAAAGTAAGTAAAAAACCTTTTGTAATGATGGTCTCCTATTGGTCTAAACTGTAGACTAAGTCTTCAGTGATTTCACTAAATTTTACTATCTTTTTCCCAAAATGTTCTTTTAAAAATTCTTGTGCATCTGCATCAGTTTTAAAAGGGATAAATTCATTTCCCATTGGTCCATAGATATTTGCCCCTATCACATACCAAGCCTTTTTTGCTGTAATTGGTTTGAGTGTGTAATAGTCACTTACTAAAATCTCTGTAAATGCTTGTTCCTTATGATGATAACGCTCAGGGTCAAAGTAGTATTTCATCATATCTTTTACGCCGTCGAAATAATAAGTTTTTCCATCTTCCTCTTTTATTGTGGCTACCCATTTTGGATATTTTGCTGTAAACATGCCACAGACTTGGCATTTAGACCCTTTTGGTACAAAAATAGCATCTTTTTGAGCTGAGGCATTTTTGTTGGTTAGATAAAGGACAACTGATTTAAGTTTTTTATCGTTGATATTTGAGCAAT
>DQTU01000086.1 GCA_015662615.1 Campylobacterales bacterium
AATATTTATAAACATTCTAGCATAAAACTTTAGTCTATGTCAATCAAGGTTTAATCAAATCTCTTAAACTATTAATTAGATTTAAAGTCTTAATTTAATATTTGGAACTTTTGTTATAATTTCAGAATGCTAATTGATTTTCGTGAAGATGTTGTGATGTTTAGTGCTTGTTATTTAAAACTATTTAGCACTATAGTATTCCTTACTTTCATCACTTCGTATATAGTCTATGCAGATGTTCTCTTTTCTATATCTATCTTCTTTCTCGGTTTTCTATATTTAGCTCTAAGCTATTTTTTTTACGTAAAGAACATCAATGCAAGCCGTGATGTTTTATTAAAAAAACTTGAAAAGAAAGGTCGTAAAGAGCTTCAAATTGAGGATAGTGCTGAGTCCATTAAATTATCTAAAAAAACTATTCCATGTTCTCTACCTCCTCACCCTGCAAATGCAAAAGAGTTTGAATTATCTATTCTTTATCTAGGTCATGAACATTTGACTATCTACTCTAAATGTCCACCATCAAATATTTATACAATCCATAAGAAAAAAGCTGCAGGGGATTTCAAAAAAAAGCCAGTTGAAGCATGTGCAGAGAATAGAGAGTATTATTACTCTTATATCCAAAGTGTTCATTTTAAAAAAGATATTATATTGATATTAAACTCTGGAGAAGAGATCGAAATAGCAGCGGGTAAAGGTCCAGCAAAAAAAGCGGTTCTTAAAATAAGAAAACATTTAAGAAAAACTGAGAAAGATTGGGTTGATCATGCTAGAGGCAGTCATAAAGTAAAACATTATTGATTAACCAATTGTTTACCTCAGAAGATTAGAATAAGAGATATTTTATAAAAAGGAATTTATTTTGAAAAAAATTATTTTATTATCACTATTTTTAACAGCATCACTTTTTGCCAAAGGTACACTTTTTTCTGATGCACCAGCTGCAAAGAGAGTAGCCCCTGCAAACAATGAGGTTATTCTCTCATACTACGACTCCATCAAAGATGTTAAACATGCCGTTGTAAATATCTCCACATCAAAAAAGATCAAAGTCTCACGAGAACTTGAACAATTTATGGAGCATCCTCTTTTTCGTCAATTTTTTGGAGATAATATGCCCAAGCAAAACCAGCAAGGACGAAATCGCGCGCACTCTTTAGGCTCTGGAGTTATTGTGACTGAAAACGGCTATATCTTGACCAACAATCATGTCGTAGCGGATGCAGATGAGATATTTGTAACCATTAATGGAGACAATGAAGAGTACAAAGCAAAGCTGATAGGTACAGATCCAAAAACGGATATCGCAGTTATAAAAATTAAAGGCAAAAACTTTACAACAGCACAATTTGCAGACTCATCATTTGTTAAAGAGGGAGATGTTGTTTTCGCCCTTGGAAATCCATTTGGTGTTGGAAGCTCAGTTACTAAGGGAATTGTTTCTGCACTTAACAAAAGCCATGTCGGAATCAACCAATATGAAAATTTTATCCAAACCGATGCTTCTATAAACCCTGGAAACTCAGGAGGAGCTTTAGTAGACAGCAGAGGTGCTCTTATCGGTATCAATAGTGCGATACTTTCACGAAGTGGTGGTAACAACGGTATAGGTTTTGCCATACCTTCAAACATGGCTAAAAATATCGCTACAAGACTTATCAATTTTGGAAAGATTGAGAGAGGTTATCTTGGCGTTTCAATTAGTAACTTAACAAAGAGTCTTAAAAGTGTTTATAAAAACAGTCTTGGTGCGGTAATTGTAGATATAGTCAAAGGAAATTCGGCAGATCTTGCAGGGTTAAAGCGTGGAGATTTGATACTGAGTATTGATGGTAAAGATATTAAAGGGGCAAATGAGCTTAAAAATACAATTGCGTCATATCAACCTAACACCACTATCAAAGTTACTTACGAGAGAGCTAAAAAAGAGCATACAATTTCATTTGTATTGGGAGATCAAGATGCAATTGGTAAGGGAAGTGGAAATTTTGTCAAAGGTTTGGGAGTTACAAATCTTGACAATACAATAAGGGAAAAACTTCGTATTCCTTCACATATCAGCGGTGTACTGGTCACAGACGTAAAGTTTAATTCAAACGCTGAAAAATTTGGTTTTATTGAGAATGATATCATAGTCCAAATAGAGAACTTTGAAGTAAATACCCTTAAAGATATCAAACTCATTTCCAAAAAATTGGGAAAAGGTGCTAAAAGAGTTTATGTCAATAGATATGGATATATTGTTATAATTGTGATAGAAAATTAGAAAAAGATAGCAGATGATAAAAATATTAATGATTGAAGATGATGCTGAGTTAGCTGAAATACTCACAGAATACCTAGAGCAGTTTGACATGAAGATAACCAATATCGAAGATCCATTTTTAGGATTATCCACGCTAAATACACAAGAGTTTGATCTTGTAATCTTAGATCTTACCCTTCCAGGACTTGATGGCTTGGAGGTATGCAGCGATATCAGAAAACGCTACGATATTCCTATCATCATCTCTTCAGCCCGCCATGATATAACCGATAAAGTTGAAGCACTAGAGCGAGGGGCTGATGATTATATGCCAAAACCTTATGATCCTAGAGAGCTAGAAGCCCGTATCAGAAGTCTTCTTCGTCGAGAAAAGCATGAGTTTGATGCGGGAAAAAGTTCAGTAAAAGAGGTTAAAAAAGATATCAAAATAGATAATGAAAAATCTATCATAAGCTTCAAAGGCAATGAACTTACACTTACAAATGCAGAGTATGGAATCTTAAAATACCTTCTTAAAAAAGAGGGAGGAGTCGTTTCAAGAGAAGAACTTATTTACAATGTAGAAGCCATAAGTGAAGAGAGTACCAATAAAAGTATTGATGTTATCATTGGTAGAATTAGACAAAAACTGGATGAAGTACCAAAAGACCCTAAATATATTCTCTCGGTTAGAGGTATAGGGTATAAATTTACGCATTGAAAAAATCTATTTTTTCTCTCTCCAAAGGAGAAGCTTTAGTGCGAGGAATTTTCTGGGGAACTTGTTCTCAAGAAAAGGAGACCGTTAAGTGAACAAATCTTCCATATTTTTTAGTATTACCCTTATATTTTTAATCGCCGCTATGGGGGTAGGCGTTGCTTATCTATACATGGTAAAGTACGACAAACAAAAATATACACAAGAGTTAAATGAACGATACTCAATCGTAACTCGTGCCACACTTTATAGGCTTTTAAGCCAGCCTATCAATGAAGAGTTTGAAACAGAATTAAAAGTTTATAAAGTCAAGCTTATTAAAGATGGCGGTTTTATCAAAGATGTTCTTCAAAAAGGAGAAATTTTACAAAAAGTAAGCTCTAGAATTGGAAGCAGCAGTATCTATTTTCATAAGAAAAACAATTATCTTCTTATCGAATCCCTCAATAAAAAAGCAATTTTACTCTCTGATCTTGCTTTTAAACCTTATAGACAGCAAATTCTCTATATCAAGCTTATCTTTGGTGGTATTATCGTTCTACTTTTGATCTTATATCTATGGATCCTTAGAAAAATACGACCAATAAAAAGGATTAAAAGAGAGATTGATAAATTTGCAGCAGGAGATTTAAACATCGACTGCGAAATGGAAACCAATGATGAGATAGCAGAAGTAGGAAATGCCTTTAACCATGCCGTGGGAGAGATTAAAAAGCTGATGAATTCACGCCGTCTCTTTTTGCGAAACATCATGCATGAATTAAAAACACCCATTACAAAAGGTAGGATCAGTGCGGAGATGCTTGAAGAGGGAAAGCAAAAGCAGAGACTCATTTCAGTTTTTGAAAGATTAGAAAGCATGTTAAATGAGTTTACAGCAATCGAACAGATATCAGTAGATGGAAGTCATCTGAAAAGAAGACCTTATAGGGTTATTGATATTATAGATGAAGCGATTGATCTCTCTATGGCTGATATCAAAAACATTGAAGCCACCGTTGAAAATGATCTTATGGTAGAAGTAGATTTTAAACTCTTTAGTGTCGCTATCAAAAATATGATTGATAATGCAATCAAATATTCACAAGATTCTCGGGCACATATCTATGCAGATCAAAACTCTATTGATTTTTTGAGCAAAGGGTCTAAACTCCCGCATACGATCTCTTACTACACAGAACCTTTTACACAAGGGGAGCATAGTAACTCTAGTAGTTTTGGATTAGGACTCTATATCGTTGATAGTATTGTGAACGCTCATGATATGAACTTATCTTATGAATATAAAAATGGATACAATATATTTAAGTTTAATCGTACTTTGCCGATGGTACAAAGAATAAGATAATAAAATGGAGTATACATGATTGCAGAATTTTTTCCACTTTCAACTTTAAAATCACTCATCACTCATCATATAGCGCTTATCGACAGATCAGATACTTTTAATGCTCAAGAATTTGCTTTAATGTACTTAAAGATGGAAAATATTGATGATTTGGAGCTCAAAAAGAGTATACAAATTGTGTTTCGTGATTCTGATATCATTTTTGATTCTGGTAAAAACTATATCATCTTACTGCCAAAGACAAATTGGAATGGTGCGTACGAACTACTTCATGGCTTGCAAGAGTTTTTAAATCAAGAACTTCAAGACTCTATCGTAACTTATCCTGATGATGGAGAAGAGACAACAGAGCTTATCGAATCTTTCAAAAGTGTTGTTAAAAAGTATTATCAAATTGAGTTAACTTTATAACAGATGCAAGGCGTTTTTCTTCTCTATATAGGAATCGGAGGTTTTTTCGGAGCAATCTCAAGATTTCTTATCTCTTCTAGTGCAGGACAAGCTTTTGGAAACTATTTACCTTTTGGCACTTTAAGTGTTAATGTCATCGGTAGTTTTATCATAGGAATTTTAGCACTCTATTTTGAACAAAACATCGCACCTGAGCATAGAGCTCTTTTTATCACAGGATTTTTAGGCTCACTTACCACTTTTTCCGCATTTTCGCTTGAAACCACACTCATGATAGAGCAGAGCCACTATTTTAAAGCGGCTTCTCATATCTTTTTAAATGTTTTTTTAAGTGTAGGAGCTACCATACTTGCCATGGTGCTTTACAAAAAATATATCTACTAATGTAAAAAGTGTCTCACTTCAGAAAAATAAAGACTCATACCATGCTCATCAGATGCATCTATGATCTCTTGGTCACGGATACTTCCGCCCGGCTCAATTATCGCACTTACCCCAGCGCCCGCTGCTGAATCAATTGAGTCACGAAATGGGAAAAATGCTTCACTTGCTAAAACCGCACCAGTGACATCCAATCCACTCTGTTTTGCCTTTTTCAATGCACACTCAGCCGCATCAACACGACTGGTCATGCCCATACCAATAGCAACCATAGAACCCTCTTTAACATAAACCACACAATTTGATTTTGTCAAAGATGCCACTTTATAAGCGATCTCTAAATCTTTCATCTGTGCATCACTTGCTTGAAGTTTACTGACTTGTTTAGCATTTTTTACTTCATCTTCGTCAACTTTATCACTATCTTGATAAACAAATCCACCATCCACATGTTTGAAGTCATGAGAATCATTTGCTAAAGTTAGATACTCCCTCTCTTGTGTAAAGATTTTAATACGTTTTTTGCTCTCTAATACTTTCAAAGCTTCTTCAGAAACAGAAGCTGCAATAATAACTTCTGTAAAAATTTCATTGATTTTAGTGGCTAGTTTTGCATCAAGTTCACCATTAATTGCGATAACACCACCAAAAGCTGAGATAGGATCACAGGCAAGCGCTGAAACATAACTATCGTAAAGATTATCTTTAATCGCAAATCCACAAGGGTTTGCATGTTTTATGATACTAACCGCCGGCTCATTACCAAAAGCAGCGGCTATCTTAATCGCACCATTGATATCAGTCATGTTGTTAAAACTAGCTTCGCCTTTAAGGGCTTTAAAGTTGTTTGTAAAATAGTCATCAAACTGATAAAGCGCCCCTTTTTGATGCGGGTTTTCTCCATATCTCGTATCAAATGCTTTTTCTCCAACAATAAACTGCTTAGCACCAAAACCATTGTTAAAACGCCCATTCATGTAGTTTGCAATCATCGAATCATAAGCTGCTGTATGCTCATACGCTTTGATCATCAAATCTCTTCTAAATTCTACTGTATTTGTATCAGACTTCAATCTCATAAGCACTTCATCATAATCCACAACATCAGTAACGATCATCACATCATTAAAGTTTTTTGCCGCACTTCTTACCATTGCAGGCCCGCCAATGTCAATGTTTTCAATAATTTCATCAAAATCATCAGTTTTTTGGATTGTTGCTTTAAATGGATAAAGATTTACACAAACTAAATCAATCCCAACTATATTGTGTTCTTTGGCAGTATCAACATGCGCCAAAAGATCACGACGATGTAAAATCCCACCATGGATATAAGGATTAAGCGTCTTTACACGACCATCAAACATCTCAGGAAACTTCGTCACTTCACTAATCTCAAGAGCTTTAACACCCCCTTGGGATAAAAGTTTATAAGTTCCCCCAGTTGAGACTATCTCAAACCCTAATTGCGCCAACGCTTTTGCAAACTCTACAACGCCACTTTTGTCACTAACACTTATCAATGCTCTCAAATCATTACCTTAAAAAAAATTTCTGATATTCTAGTATAAAGAGGCTAAAAGCACCTTTTGAATACCATAAAAAAAAGGAGTTTAGATGGATTTTTCACCTTGGGAGATAAAATTTTACGATTTTTTAGATAAATTACCGTTTGATTTGGCACTCTATCATCCGCATGCTGTACACTTTGCCGTTGCATTACCGATAATTGCATTTATCTTTCAGTGGCTCTCAATTTCCAGTCCTGATAAAGGGTATCAAAGCAGTTCAAATTTACTTTTTTACTTGGGTGTACTTTTTATTATTTTAGCGTTTATCACAGGTAAAGCTGCAGGTCCTGACGTTAAACCAACGCTCAGTATTGCTGGTCAAGATCTTTTTGATACACATAAAGAGATTGGAACTTATTTAACAGTTGCTTTTATGCTATTGATGGTTCTAAAACTATTTTCTTCAAAAATAAAACATGAAGGTGCAAAAAATATTGTAATGATTTTAATGGTTGTCGCACTTGTAGGTCTGTTTTATGAGATCAAATCAGGACATGAGCTTGTATATGATTATGGCGCCGGAACAGAGATGCAGTATGTAAACTAGGTAGCGCAATCGCTTCACAATTATCTTCTATAATTAGGTAAATTTAATTTAGGAGAAAATAATGAAAGTTAAAAATTTTATATCAGGTATTGTCCTTTCGTTCTTTTTAACAGGTTGCCAAGTAACTGCTGTTGATTACCTTTCCCATGATAACAGACTTAGTGAATATGAGGTTACACTTGTTGCTAGTGGCGTTTTAAGCTCGTACATGAGTCCTAGTTATTATCATACCTATAATGATGGGTACTATTACGATTATAATGATGCTTACATTGATAGTTATATTGGGGATGTATCATTAGTAATTGTAGATAATTTTTATGGATATGATCAGAGGAATCCTTATCGTGGAAATATAGAAATTATCAGTGATGATATGACCATTTATCTGGATGTTATAGATGATTATTATGTAGAGATTACACTTTATGATCATTACGATAGCTCCTATGATAGACAATTTATAACGACATGGGCAGCACTAGGTTTTTAACAAAGATTGTTTTGTTATAATCTGTTAAAAAGGGGGAGGTAGGAGTGCGTAATTTCGCAATAGTTTTAATCATACTTCTACCTCTATATCTACAAGCAACAACTCTAAAAAAACTTGATTTTAAAACTGATGGCAAATTTGAATCTTCAGAACTTTATACCGCTCTAGGCATCCAAACACCCTCATGGTATCAGTTTTGGAAAGAGAAAACTCCTAAAGTAAACATAAAAATTATATCCTCCTTACATGAGTCTTTGGAGTATTTTTATAAATCAGAAGGATTTTATCACGCACAAGTTAAAAAAATTGAGACAAATAGCACTGTAACCTTTAAAATCAATGAGGGAGAGAGTATACGTATCTCTTCTATTATAATAGAAAGTGATGAAGATATTGACAATTTGGTTACTTACAAAAAAGGAGATAGATTTCGTACCCTAGAGTTTACAGAGGTTAAAAAAGAGATCAAAACAAAGCTGCTAGAAAAAGGTTTCTGTAACTACCAATTGGATGCAAAAGCTAGAATTGACATAGAAAAAAATAGCGTTGATATTATCTATAAACTGAGTAAAAGCAGACCTTGTAAATTCGGGAAAATTGATATAAATGCTCCAAGAAATATAAAAGAAAAAACTGTACGATCAAGATTATTGTTTAAAAAAGGTGATCGCTATAGCTTGGAAAAAGTAAACCGAACCTACAGCATGATATCTGGTCTTGAAGCATTTGATGGAATACAACTAGATTTTGACAAAGAGAGTGATACAATCAGTACAGAAATTACACTTAAAGAAAAAGAGAAAAAAACACGGATAGAAGTTGGTATTGGCTATGAAACCGATATTGGACCTCGTGGAATTTTACGTTATGAAAAAAGAAATTTTAGAGGTGACGCAAAAAAAGTTACATTTGATTTTAAATACTCTGCAAAAGAGAAATTTGCAACAAACTCTGTATATTGGCCGGCATTTTTAAAAGTTCCACTACCTGGATACTACTATTTGGATTTAAAAAATGACCTCACCTACTCTGAAATTGAATTTGAAAACTTTATGGAGAAAAAATTTTCAAATTCTATTCATCTTTTAAAAGATTATGATTGGTATTCTGTTGATTTTGGAGTGGGATATGAGAAAATAAATATCAAAAAAATTGGAGATATATGTGGTGTATCAGATGGGGACTTTAACCTGCTTTTTCCATCTGTAAAAGTAAATATTGACCTCAGAGACTCTAGAATAAATCCAAAAAATGGTATCTATCTTAGCCAATATGTTGAAGCGGGTTTAGCGATATTAAAAGATAGTAGTACTTATACAAAATCTATAACCGAGGCTAGACTTATCAGATCATTAGGTCTATTTACTTTTGCAGCAAAAGGAAAACTTGGTCTGATTGAAGAGTATGAAAACTATCTTCCAGAATCTAAACTCTTTTTTGCAGGAGGTGCATTTAGCAATCGTGGATATGGATATAATACATTAGGTGCAGATGATACAGAATGTAAGGATGTTGCTGGAAAAACAATGATAGAGACAACACTAGAGATGAGTCATCCTCTTTATAAAAAAATTGATGGTGCTCTGTTTTTTGACTCTACACTTTTGAGCGCAAAATCTCACAGATTTAGTATCGATTTTGTTCACTCTATAGGTACCGGACTTCGTTATATCTCTCCTATAGGACCGGTTAAACTTGATATAGGTATGGATATCGAAAATAATTCACAATATGCGATACACTTTCAGATAGGACAATCGTTTTGAAAAAAAAGACCATTCATCTTTTAGGGTTTATTGAGTTTTTAATCCTTTTATCAACGCTGCTATTTTTTGTACTTGCAAGTGAGAAAAGTATGGTGTATCTTGTGGATAGGGTTACTCAAGCATTTGATATCAAATATGGAGAGCTTGAAGGAAATATACTTAAAAACATTACACTACATGATATTACCTATAAAGATAAAAAACTGGGAAAAAAAGCACATATAGATATCAATTTTCAAGCACTTCTTAGTGCTAAACTAAAGATTGACGATATAACACTTCAAGAGGTAGACCTTCAAGTACTAGAGCAGATGATCAAAGATCAAAATAGTGGTAAAAAAAGTGGTAAAAAGCTTAAAAATATTCCAACAATTAATATATCATCTCTCTTCTTTTCAACAAATCCATACCATGGTCATGACTTAAATATAGACAATCTAAAATTTATCGCAAATGATATAGAAGGTGATCTAACCAACCTTTCAATTGGCAGTTTTTCATTTTATACACAAAGCGACCATACCAATATAACAGCAGATGGAAGTATACATGAGCGGATATTAGACTTTAACCATCTTTGGATTACCGATATCGATATTGAAAAAATAATACAATTTTATAATGACAAAATAAAAAAAAGTGATGAGCATAATCAAACAAAAAAAGAAGATAATGACGCACTTTTGAACCTTATCAAAGAGGTTAAGATCAATAATTTCAAAACTGATATCAAAAAATATGACTACAAAAAATATAAAATTGAGACTCTTGCAATTGAAGCAAATGATCTCATCAGCGACTTAAAATCTATTTCTGCAAAAACCAACATCAGTGCTACAACAAATATGTGGAAACTAAGCTCTCATGGCGCTTTAAAAAATAACAAGCTTATTACGGATGTAGATGTTACCTTAAATGACAAATACTTTAAAAGATTTATACCATTTTTTGACCACAACAAGATCAAGAAGCTCTCAGTTGCATTAGAAGTTGGTAAAGAGGGGTTAAATGCGCAAGTCAATCTAAAAACTGATAACCTTTTGATAGGTAATGTTAAAGATTTAAATCTTTCTATAAAAAATGCGATAGGATATGTAGATCTTAGCTTTAAACCTATAAATCTTGAAGTTCAAATCGATGGAAATTTAACAGCAAAACATAGTAAAAATATTGATTTAGACTGTCAACTCCATTACGATATGAAAAATAAATTTTCTTATAAAGGGTTACTGTTTTCTAAAAATCTACAGAACCTTGATGGAAATTTTACCAAACTTATGAAAGATACAAAGGTACGTTTTTATGGAAACAGTAAAAATATTCAAGCTTCATTGACCAATAAAAATTTATCCGCTGATTACAATTCAACAATTTATACAAAAGGAGAATTGACACTTAAAACAAAAATGCTGGCAATAAACGATTATATAACTATGCCCCCAGAACTAAAGACATTACAAGCAACATTAAAGAGCCAGATACCTATCAATTTTAAAGTGTTAACAAAATATGATGCAGATATCAAGCTAGAGTCCAATGCTTTAAATTTAACAGGAAAGCTCTACTATAATAAGGGATTTAAGTTGGATGCAACAGCAAATGTTATACCAAACTCCTTACTGCAAGATTATGATGAAAACCTTAAACTAAAAGCACTGTTTCCATTACAGATAAAAACAACATGGAGTAATACACTGATCAAAAGTACTTTTGATCAAAACAAGTTTTCTGGAGACTTATCATATAATACACAGACAAAACAACTAGAGAGTATAATCAAACTTTCCGACGATACCTTCTCAATCAAAGGGAATACAAAAGATAATATTTTTTTGAAAGCAACTACTATATCCCTAAAAACACTTCAAGAAAATGTTTCAAAATTTTATGATTTTACAATACAACCTCTCGATGGAGAAGCAATAATTAACGGTATTATAAATAAAAATAGAGATTTAGATCTTAACGTAAATAGTAGATGGCTTGTCTATGAATATAGTGAAAACAAATTTGCTTTTGCCGAAAAAATCAAACTAAAGATTAATAAAATAGAAGATAGATATATACTAAATAATTACTATTTTAGTACCTTTCTTGACCATGATAGAATCTTTTTTGCAAAAAAACCATCACTATTGGCTTATAAAGATTCACAAATTGTTGTTGACAATTTATGGATTAATGACCAAGCTTCGCTGTTGGGAAATTATAACCTAAAAAAGAGCTCAGGAGCATTTAATTTCAATGCAAAATCTTACCATTATAATGATACAGAAGCAAATATTTATGTAGATGCTAACCTTAGAGCATCACTAAACAAAGAGTCAATAAAGGTTGAAGGAGAGGTTGATTTTTTAAAAGGGGTTATCACATATAGAGCAAAAAAAGAGTATTATATTCAAGATGACGATATTATAATTATTCAAGAAGAGCGTGCAAAACAACTCGCAAAAAAAGAGAATAACTTTATCATAGATATCGCAATACTTTCAAAAAGACCAATCTCGTATAAAGTTGAAGACACTGATGTACTTCTTGATGTTGATCTAAAATTTTGGAAAGATAAAAATAGTGACCTTGAACTTTTAGGAATCACTAAATTGATTGAGGGAACGCATATGGAAGCAAAAAAAGAGTTCAAGTTAAAAAATGGAGAGATTCTTTTTGCTGGACCAATTTTAAATCCATACCTTAACATCAATATTTCACATCTAAATGAACCCTATGATATTACTATAAATATCAACGGACTTTTAGATGCTCCAATTATCAACTTTAGCGCTACCCCATTTTTAACACAAAGTGATATTCTCTCTATTTTATTATTTGATGCTACAGCGGAAGATCTATTTAGCAGCAGCGGCGACTCTTCAAAAGCTGCAATATCTATGTTTGGAAATACTTTTGCTAAAGAACTTGTAGAAAATTTTGGAATCAAACTAGACAAACTTGTGCTTTCTACAACTGAGGAGGGAGGATTTGGTCTTGAAGTGGGCAAAAAGATCTCAAAGAAAATGACGATTCTCTATATCAATGATATCGTTCAAACTATCAAAGTCAAGTACAAACACTCTAGACGCTTTGAGACCGATATCACATTTAGCCCAGATGCAAGTGGTATAGATTTCCTATATAAGAATGAATAT
>DQTU01000294.1 GCA_015662615.1 Campylobacterales bacterium
GAAAGAGTAGGAGCTGATATAAACCAAGTGCGTCACGGCATAGGAAGTGATAGTCGTATCGGATATAGCTTTATCTATCCAGGTTGCGGATACGGAGGAAGTTGTTTTCCAAAAGATGTTCAAGCATTGGCAAAGACAAGTAAAGATTTTGGATATGAGCCGAAGATATTAGATGCAGTAGAAGCTGTAAACTATGCTCAAAAAAGAGTGATAAGTGATAAAGTTATCAAACGATTTGGTGAGGATTTGAGTGGTAAAACTTTTGCCGTTTGGGGGTTAGCATTTAAGCCTGAAACAGACGACATGAGAGAGGCGAGTTCTATCACTATCATCAATGAGTTGACAAGCAGAGGTGCAAAAGTAAAAGCTTACGACCCAAAAGCAGAAAAAGAGGCAAAAACACATTATCTTAAAGGAAATGATAATGTTGAGTATGTCTCTTCAAAATATGATGCTTTGAGCGATTCTGATGCTATGATAATGGTTACAGAGTGGAAAGAGTTTAGAAGTCCAGACTTTGATGAGATGAAAAAACGACTTAATAATGCGGTTATTTTTGATGGGCGAAATCAGTATAATAGAAAAAAACTACAAGAGAACGGTTGGGAGTATTTTGAGATAGGGGTGGCGTGATACAAAACATCGCAGAAGTTTATTTTTTTTGATAAGCCATTGTTGATAGAAGAGTTAAAATGGGTGGCATAGACTATAAAAAACTTTATGATTTACAAGATAAAGTTATGAATTAAAGGATAAAGATTAATGACACTATTTATAGTAGGTGGAGCAGGATATATAGGCTCTCACATGGTAAAACTTGCACATTTAGCAGGGCATAAAGTGATTACATTGGATAATCTATCAACAGGACATAGAGATGCAGTTTTATACGGAGCGTTTGAGTATTGTGATATACAAGATGCAAATAGACTTAATGAACTGTTTAAAAAATATACTCCAGATGCTGTAATGCATTTTAGTGCTTATTCGCTTGTTGGTGAGTCTATGAGCGACCCATATAAATATTATAACAATAACACAGTAGGAACTTTAAATCTTTTAAAAGCGATGATTGACAATGATTGTAAAAACTTTATCTTTAGCTCAACCGCCGCAGTATTTGGAAATCCAGAGTATATCCCCATAGATGAAAAACACCCAAAAAATCCGATAAATCCTTATGGAAAATCAAAACTTATGATAGAGCAGATGCTAGAAGATTTTGACTCAGCATATGGACTTAAATATGTTGTTTTTCGATACTTTAACGCTGCTGGACATGATGAGAGTGGCGAACTTACAGAAAGGCACGACCCTGAAACACATCTACTGCCTCTCATCATGCAGACAGTCAGAGGGGAGCGAGAGGCAATTAGCATCTATGGAAATGATTATGATACCAAAGACGGCACATGCGTGAGGGATTATATCCATGTAAATGACCTTTCACGAGTCCACCTTCAGGGAGTAGAGTATCTTATGAGTGGAGATGTTGACTCAAAAGTTTATAACCTTGGAAATGGCGAGGGTTTTAGTGTCAAAGAGATTATAGAAAAAGTAAAAGAGATAACTGGGAAAGATTTTAAAGTCATAGAAGATGAGAGACGAGCGGGGGATCCAGATACTTTGATAGCTAGTAGCCAGAGGGCAAAAGATGAGCTTGGATTTAAACCTGAGGTGGATAGGGTTGAGGATATTATAAAGACATTAGTTTGAGGATGTTTTTATAGTTAGCTTCTAAACCTCTCAAATACAAAATCAAAATCTATCTCTGCATGACATTTAATCTCGCTAAA
>DQTU01000007.1 GCA_015662615.1 Campylobacterales bacterium
ATTGAAAAGTATTCAAATCATATTCCATTTGCTATTTTCTTGGAAGAGGTTGAAACTAAAGATGATAAAACTGAGATCAGCAACAATCAAATCAACAAAGCTTCTGCACTTTGGAGAATGAATAAAAGTGAGATAAAAGCTGATGAGTATAAAGATTTTTATAAAAGTCTTTCATATGACAGCGAAGACCCAAGACTTCATATCCATACAAAAGCAGAGGGAAAGATAGAGTACAACACACTATTTTACATCCCAAAAACAGCCCCATTTGATATGTTTCGTGTTGATTATCAGTCAGGTATTAAACTTTATGTAAAAAGAGTTTTTATCACAGATGATGACAAAGAGCTTCTTCCTACTTATCTTAGATTTGTTAGAGGTGTTATCGATGTTGAAGATCTGCCGTTAAATGTATCTCGTGAGCTTTTACAACAAAATGTCATTTTAGCTTCTGTTAAAAAGGCATCTGTTAAAAAAATTTTAGGGGAACTTAAAAAACTAAAAAACAAAGATTTGGAAGCATATAAAGAATTTTATGCAGTATTTGGAAAAGTTTTAAAAGAGGGAATCATGGGTGAGTTTGATAACCGTGATCTACTTCTTGATTTACTTCTTTTCAAATCTTCATCAAGAGATGAACTAATTGATTTAGAGCAATACAAAGAGAACATGGGTGAAGATCAAAAAGAGATCTATTATATTACAGGCGAGAGTGCTTCGATGCTTAAAAATTCTCCACTAATCGAGGGATTTAATGAAAAAGGTATTGAAGTCTTAATCTTGGATGAAGAGGTTGATACCATTGTCATACCAAATATCGGTCAATATAAAGAGACTCCGTTAGTGGCAGCAAATAGCGCAAATGTTGGAAGTTCTGATGTTGATACAAAAGCGTTAGATGAAAAATTTGCTGAAATTTTAGTGAAGATGAAAGAGGAGTTAAAAGATGAAGTTAAAGATGTAAAAATTTCAACCCGTCTTAAAAAATCTCCAGCATGTCTGGTTTATGATAAAGAAGATCCAGACTTTGCGATGCAACAGATGTTAAAACAGATGGGGCAGGGTGATATGCCTCCTGTGAAGCCGATTCTTGAAATCAATGCAGAACATGAGATATTTACAAAAATAGAAGATAAAAAAGATTTTGTGGCACTTACCAATGTTTCCCATGTCCTTCTTGACCTTGCAAAGCTTAGTGAAGGTATGAAGCTTGATGATGGAGCTGATTTTGCTGATAGAGTTAATAAACTTTTAGCTGGGTCACTTTAGTCATGAGAAAGGTCACGCTTCTTCTCTTGCTCTCTAGCTTTATGCTTGCAGATGTTGTAGAGATTAAAAACTTTGAGAGTGACCTTTTTTCAAAAGATAGAAATAGAGTTAAAAAGATAGAGTTTTCGCTTCTTTTTGATGGAAGAGATTTGAAAGAGAATCGTTATAAAATTGTAGATGCACTCAATATCGTGATAAGTAGTTTTTATGTTGAAGACCTTTTTACGTCAAAAGGAAAAGAGCGATTTAAAACGGTTATTATAAAGTATATAAGTAAAAAATATGCGGTTGATATTGATGATATTTTTATTCAACAGTTTAAAGTAAAAGAGAATGTTTCTGTTGATGCTTTTATAGATGCACTAAGAGATGAGGGGTTTTGTAGAGAAAATCCAAGGAAATTGAGGAGAAGTATTGCTGAAAGCTTCGAAGATATTGAGATTGATAATTAATATTTTGTTATACTTAGCGATTATTAAAATATAGGGGAAATATAATGAAGATAAGCGGTTCTCAAATGGTGATTGAGGCTTTGCAAAAAGAAGGGGTTAAAGTAGCTTATGGCTATCCTGGCGGAGCTATCATGAATGTATATGATGAGATATACAAAAATAATTTTAAACATATATTGACACGGCATGAACAAGCTGCTATTCATGCAGCTGATGGATATGCAAGAGCTAGTGGAGAAGTTGGAGTTGCAATCGTAACAAGTGGTCCTGGATTTACCAATGCCATTACAGGACTTGCAACGGCATTTACAGACTCTATACCTATGGTTGTTATCAGTGGACAAGTTCCAATTACTATGATAGGAACAGATGCATTTCAAGAGATTGATGCTGTTGGGATAAGCAGACCTTGTGTTAAGCATAATTACCTTGTAAAAGATGTTAAAGATTTACCTCGTATCTTAAAAGAGGCATTTTACATCGCAAGAAGTGGACGACCAGGCCCTGTGCATGTGGATATACCAAAAGATGTTACCGCACAAATGGGTACTTTTGAGTATCCAAAAGAGATAACACTTAAAACTTATAAGCCACACTACAAAGGTAGTATCAAACAAATTAAAAAAGCGATTGAGGCGATAAGTCGTGCTAAAAAACCTATCCTTTATTTAGGTGGGGGAATCATAAGTTCAGGGGCTTCAGACTTAGTTCGTGAATTTGCAAAGATGACAGGAGTTCCAGCAGTTGAAACTCTTATGGCTCGTGGTGTTTTAGGACATGAGAATCCACTTCTTTTAGGAATGTTAGGGATGCATGGAAGTTATGCTTCTAACATGGCAATGAGTGAAGCAGACTTGATGATAGCACTTGGACCACGGTTTGATGATAGGGTAACGGGAAGACTTGATGAATTTGCCAAACATGCAAAGATCATCCATGTCGATATCGATCCTAGTAGTATCGGGAAACTTGTTGATGTTGATTATCCAATCGTTGGGGACTTGACCAATGTTGTGACTGAAATGATCGATATGGCAAAAGATAAAATTGATCCAACTGCTTATGAAGGGTGGAGAACACTTTTAAATCGCTACAATGAGATCCATCCTTTAGGCTACAAAGAAGATAGTGATAGAATAAAACCTCAATGGGTAATCGAGCGTGTTGGAGAGCTTTTAGGGGATAAGGCATTTATCTCTACAGATGTTGGACAGCACCAAATGTGGGCTGCACAGTTTTATCCTTTCTCATTTCCAAGACAATTTATCACAAGTGGAGGACTTGGAACCATGGGATTTGGTTTTCCAGCGGCTATGGGTGCACATGAAGCATTTCCGGACAAAGTGAGTGTAAACTTCACAGGTGATGGTTCAATTTTGATGAACATTCAAGAGCTTATGACAGCAGTTGAACATAACATACCAGTTATCGATATCATCCTAAACAATAACTTTTTAGGAATGGTGCGTCAATGGCAAACTTTCTTTTATGATAAAAGATATGCTGAGACAGATTTGAGCGTACAGCCTGATTTTGTAAAACTTAGTGAGAGTTTTGGTGGTATCGGATATAGAGTTACAACCAAAGAAGAGTTTGATGCTGCACTAAAAGATGCGGTTGAGAAAAAAACAGTTTGTATGATCGATGTTGTGGTTGATAGATTGGAAAATGTATTGCCAATGGTTCCTGCTGGTGGAACGCTTTATAACATGATGTTAGAATATAAGGAAGAGTCATGAATGAGATCAGAAAAGTAATCTCCGTAATTGTAATAAATGAAGATGGTGTACTTTCTCGTATTTCAGGGCTTTTTGCAGGTCGTGGTTATAATATCGAATCACTTACCGTTGCACCTATTCCAGATACAGAGTATTCAAGATTTACGATTGTAACCCATGGTAGTCCAAGAGTGTTAGAGCAAATAACCAAACAGCTTTATAAACTTATCCCTACTTACAAAGTAATTGAGATACAAAATGTAGTTGAGAAAGAGATGGTGTTGGTAAAAATCCCACTAGATGGAAATCTTAGTGGTTTGGATGCAATTTTAAAAGGATATAATGGAATAGTTGCAAACTCAACTGATGATTCTCTTATCTTAATGGCAGTAGATGATTCAGATAGAATTACAAATTTTCTAAAAATTATCAAAAAGTTTAAACCATCAGAAGTAGTTAGAGGCGGCTCAGTCTCTATGGAGAAGTAATGAAACTTAGTGTGTTGACCAAAATGCTTGAAATTCCCTATGAGGGAGAAGATTTTGAAGTTATAGCGATTAACACACTCCAAGATGCATCTGCTGATGAGATATCATTTTTAGATAATAAAAAGTATATTGATATTTTAAAAGAGACAAAAGCAGGTGCCGTTTTTATAAAAGAAGAGTTTGTTTCTCTTTTACCCGATGGGGTTGAAGCAATTATAAGTGAAAACCCCTATCTTAACATGGCATATGCTAGTAAACATTTTGCATTTGATTTGATAAGGGAAACTTCGGAGCCTACAATTTCAAAAAGTGCAACCATACAAGAGCATGTACATATTGGAAATGGTGTGAACATTGAAGAGAATGTCACTATCTTTGCGAA
>DQTU01000215.1 GCA_015662615.1 Campylobacterales bacterium
AACGCTGAGACGGTTGCAAAAGGTTTTGAGATTATCCTCAAAAATCCAAAAGTAAAAGCAATTTTTGTAAACATCTTTGGTGGAATCGTAAGATGTGATAGAATTGCAAATGGTATTATCGAAGCGACTAAAATTACAGATGTAAATGTGCCAGTAATCGTAAGACTTGATGGAACAAATGCACCAGAGGCTGCTGTAATTCTTAAAAATGCTAACATTGCAAACTTAATTGTTGGTGATGATTTAGGTGACGGTGCTGCAAAAGCAGTAGCTGCGGCAAAAGGAGAGTAATCAATGTCAATATTAGTAAATAAAGATACAAAAGTAATCGTTCAAGGTTTTACAGGTAAAGAGGGATCTTTCCACGCTGAACAGTGTATGGATTATGGTACAAAAATTGTTGGTGGTGTTACACCAAATAAAGGCGGTCAAACACATTTAGGTCAACCCGTATTTAACACAGTTTCTGAAGCAGTTAAAGCTACTGGTGCTACTGTTTCTATGATTTTTGTTCCACCTGCATTTGTTGGTGACGCTGTTATGGAAGCTGCTGAAGCTGGAATTGAGTTAGCGGTTATCATTACTGAGGGCGCTCCGGTAAAAGATATGCAGATGGCTAAAGCACATGCTACTAAACATGGCATGATGACTATAGGACCAAACTGTCCTGGTATTATCACTGCTGAGGAGTGCAAGATCGGTATCATGCCTGGTGTGATTTTCAAAAAAGGTAATGTTGGTCTTATATCAAAATCGGGTACACTTACATATGAGGGTGCAAACCAAGTATGTAATGAAGGATATGGAATCACAACGGCAGTTGGTATTGGTGGAGATCCAATTATTGGTCTTTCATACAATCAGATACTTCCAATGTTTGAAGCAGATCCTGAAACAGAAGCGATTGTAATGATTGGTGAAATTGGTGGAGATCTTGAGATTCAAGCTGCTAAACTTATCAAAGAGCAGATCACTAAACCAGTGGTAGCATTTATCGCTGGTCAAACTGCACCTAAAGGTAAAACTATGGGGCATGCAGGGGCAATTGTAAGTGGATCTGCAGGAACTGCAAAAGAGAAGATGGATGCTTTAGAGGCAGCTGGCGTAAAAGTAGTCGTAAGTCCGGCAGAGATAGGTAAAGCTATCGCTGAAGTATTAAAAAATAAAAATTTGTAAAAAAGGAAAAAAATGGGAACTTTTGAAACTGTAAATCCTGGTAATCAACCTGTCTGGATAAATACAAATAACTGTAAAGCATGCGACATCTGTGTGTCTGTATGCCCTGCTGGTGTTTTAGGCATGGTCTATTCTGATTTATCAACACTTGGAGCGATGATTACGATTGATCATCCTGAAGCCTGTATAGGTTGTAATGATTGTGAGTTAAATTGTCCAGATTTTGCTATTTTTGTAGCAGATAAACAAGAGTTTAAAGCGGCTGGTCATAGTTTTGCGAAATTAACTGACGAAGCAAAAACAAGACAAGAAGCGATCGTCGCAAATAATTATATGTCACTAAATCAAGGAGCTTAAGAATGGCAACAAGAGAAATAATATCAACAGGAAATGAACTTGCAGCAATTGCTGGTGTAGATGCTGGATGTATGTTTTTTGGTGGTTATCCACTAACACCTTCTAGCGAAATAATGCATGTTATTTCAGATCTTTTACCAAAGGTTGGCGGTACATGTATCCAAATGGAAGATGAAATTGCAGCAATTTGTGCTGTTATAGGTGCTGGTATGACAGGGGTTAGAACAATGACTGGAACTTCTGGTCCTGGTATGAGTTTGAAAGCTGAGAACTTAGGTTTAGCACAAATGGCAGAGGTTCCTTTGGTTTGTGTAAATGTTATGCGTGGTGGTCCATCAACTGGTCTTCCTACTCGTGTATCACAAGGTGATATCCTTCAATCTAAAAATCCTTCACATGGTGATTATAAATCAATTACTTTATGTGCTGGTAACTTAGCTGAGTGTTATACAGAAGTTGTAAGAGCATTTAATATCGCTGATCGTTTTATGCAACCAGTTATCGTTTTACTTGATGAGACTATCGGTCATATGCATGGAAAAGCAATGCTTCCAACTCAAGAAGAGGTAAAAGCTGGAATCGTTCCTAGGAAAAAATTTGATGGTCCAGCAGATGAGTACTTTCCATATGAGTGTGGTCCAACAGAGCCAGCAGTTCTAAACCCAATGTTTACAGGTTATAGATACCACTTTACAGGTCTTCACCATGATAAAAATGGTTTCCCAACAGAAGAGATCGAGACATGTAGAAAACTTATCCAGCGACTTGAAGATAAGGTTGAAGCACATAAAGATGAAATTGAGTCTTACGAAGAGTTTGAGATGGAAGATGCTGAGATTATGATTATCGCTTATGGGTCTGTTTCATTGGCGGCTAAAGAGGCTATTAGACATTTACGAAAAGATGGCATAAAAGCTGGACTGTTTAGACCAATCACTATTTGGCCAAGTCCTGCTGAAAAGATGAAAGAGTATGCAGATAAAATTTCAAAAGTATTGGTAGTTGAGTTAAATATCGGTCAATTTCATAGTGAAGTAGAACGAGCTACTGCAAGACTTGATATCGAGGGTCTGTTTAAAGTAAACGGAAGACCAATCTCTCCACATGAGATTGTTAGCAAAGTAAAGGAATTATAAGATGGCATTTAATTATGAAAAATATTTAA